>CAMDXD010000251.1 GCA_945877995.1 Bordetella parapertussis | reverse complement strand
GCTTCGCGCGCCATCAAGGCGGCGCACAGGGCAGCGTTGCCGCCGCCGATCACGAGCACATCGAGCATGTCCGGGTATCCCCTGATTTTCCGAGGGTCTAGGGTAACGAATTCGGGGCTGATCGGGGGGCAGGCCCTGATCGACAGCCTCAGGGTATCCGACGGACCGTGCCGAGGACGGACGGCGTGCCCGCGCGCTTCCCTTCTAGGCGCGCGGCGCCACCAGCACCCAGAACCCCGGCCCCATCATCTGGTGCGCCTGCAGGTGCAGGATCTCGAATTCGTCGGTGAGCAGCTTCAGCCACCAGGAGCTCGGCCGCTGGATCAAGTGCGCATTGCGCCCGTCGGCGAGCACCTTCGCCGCCGGGCCCATGTGCACGCTGAAGAAGCCGAATTTCGGCGTGATCGATGCCAGCTCCGAGATCACGTTGCCGACCAGTGCGGGTTCGATGTGTTCCAGCACGTCGATGCAGCAGACCAGGTCGGCCGGCTTCGGTTCGCCGTATTCCGGGAACACCGGGTCGTAGGGATAGTAGGCCGCGGGCTGGATGCCGGCCTGCTGCAGCCCCTTCAGCAGGTTCTGCTTGCCGGCGCCGTAGTCGGAGATCGTCGATGCGCTGGTCTGCCGGATCACGTCGGCGACGATCGGCGCAAACGACAGCGATGCGATGCCGTAGTCAGGGTTCTCGTGCAGCTGTTTCTGCAGGCCGAGGTAGGCGTCGGAGATGGTTCGGGTTCGCTGCATCGGGTCGCTACCTTGGTGGGTATTCTTCGAACGCGCAGCCGTCGGCCAGCAGCGCTTCGATCTCGGCGGCGCTGTAACCGGCTTCGACGAGAACTTCGCGGGTGTGTTCCGCCTTGGCGGGCGGTGGCCGTCGCGCGTCGAAGAAGCCGCCGTCGATGCGCAGCGGCGAACCCATCGCGCGGGCCGGCTGCTCGAGTCCGGTGTCGATCAGCGGCAGGCAGGCCGTGAGCGCCGGGTCGGCGAGCACGTCGGCCACGGTGTTGATCGGCCCGCACAGGATGTCGGCCGCGCGCAGCCGCTCCAGCCAGTATTCGGAGGTGCCGGCGCGCAGCTGCGGCACGATGATCCGGTCGAGCGCGTCGCGGTTCTTCACGCGCGCGGCGTTGGTCGCGAAGCGCTCGTCGTCGGCCAGCCCATCGAGCGCCAGCGCCGCGCAGAACTTGTGCCAGTGCGAGTCGCGCAGCACCGCGATGGTGATGAAGCGGCCACCCGCGACTTCGAACGCGCCCGCCGGTGCGAGCAGACTGTTCTGGTTGCCCTGGCGCGGCGGCAGCTGGCCGGTGGCCATGTTCTCGGTGAAGCTGCCGCACATCAGGGAGGCGGCCGCAGCCATCAGGCTCACGTCGATGTTCGCACCGCCCTGGCCTGTGAGCCGGCCGTAGAGCGCGAGCAGCACGCCTTGCACCGCCTGGTTGGCCGCGGTCATGTCGATCAGCGGGAAGCCCACGCGCAACGGCGCGCCGTCCGGTTCGCCGACCACGCTCATCACGCCGCTCATCGCCTGCAGGATGGTGTCACTTGCCGGCAGTCGGGCATAGTCGCCGTCCTGCCCGAAGCCGGAGATAGTGCAGTAGATGATGCCGGGACGCAGTTGCTCGCAGCGTGCATGTCCGAAGCCGAGCTTCGCCATCACGCCGGCGCGGTAGTTCGACACCACCACGTCGGCCTTCGACACCAGGCGCTCGACGATGCCTCGTCCTCCCGGGGTGTCGAGGTCGACGCCGATGTCGCGCTTGTTGCGGTTCAGTGCGATGAACTGCGCGTTGCCGATGCGCCCGGGCTCGCCGTGCCCGGAGCTGCGCTGCCAGTCGCCCTCCCGGCGCTCGACCTTCACCACGTCCGCGCCCATGTCGCCGAGCAGCGTCGAGGCGTACGGACCGGCGACGCCTTCGGTCATGTCGACCACGCGGATGCCGGCAAGCACCTTGCCCCTGGCCGCCGGTTTGCCGACCGCGACCGTCGGTGGCGCCACGCTCATTCGCGGCGCAGGCCAGCCGACTTCACGACCGCGCCCCAGCGCTGGATCTCGCTCTCGAGGAAACGCTTCGCCTCGTCGGGCCTGCTGGCCACCACCTCGGCACCGTCGCCGGTCAGCCGCTCGCGTACCGCCGGTTGCGCGAGCGCATCGGCCAGCGCGACCTGCAGCCGCGACATCACCGGCGGTGGCGTGCGCGCGGGTGCCATCACCATGTACCAGCCGACCGCTTCGAAGCCGGGCAGGCCTGATTCGATCATCGTCGGCACCTCCGGCACATGACGCGACCGCTTCGCGGAGGTGACCGCCACCGCGCGCAGCCGCCCGGCCTGCACCTGCGGCAGCGAAGACACCAGCGTCGCGAACATCACCTGCGCATGGCCGCCGACCACGTCGGACAGCGCCGGGTTGGCGCCCTTGTACGGGATGTGGTTCATGCGCACGCCGACCGCGCGCGAGAACATCTCGGCGACGAGCTGCGGACCGGTGCCGACGCCCGCGGACGCATAGGTGATCTCGCCCGGCCGGCCTTTCGCCAGTGCGATCAGGTCGCGCACGGTCTTCACCGGCAGCGCCGGATTGACCACCAGCAGGTGCGGCTGCGTCGCCACCACCGTCACCGGCGCGAGGTCGCGCAGCGGGTCGTAGGGCAGGTTTGCCACCATGGCGGCGTTGATCGCGTAGGCCAGGTTGATGAACAGCAGGGTGTTGCCGTCGGCCGGGGACTTCGCCGCGAGGTCGACCCCGATCACCGAGCCGGCGCCCGGGCGGTTGTCGACGACGACCGTGCGCCCCATCGTCTGCGACAGCTGGTCGGAAACCGTGCGCGCGACCAGGTCCACGCCTGGGCCGGGCGGAAACGGCACGATGAGGCGCAGCGGGCGACCCTGCGCGAAGGCGGCGGCGCCGGCGGTGGCCAGGGCGGCGGCGAGGACGAGGGTGCTGCCTGTGCGAACAAGGCGTGCGGATGCCATGCCCATCAGGCCTTGCGTTCGTTGCGCGCGAAGCCCTCGAGCTTCTGCTTCCACTCGTCGGAGTGCATGCAGGCAACCCAGGCCTCGGTGTCGAAGCGCAGCCCGGCGGTCAGGCCGGCTTCCATCGAATGGTTCAGCGCGCGCTTGGCCTGCACGACGCCGGTCGCCGGGAAGGTGGCGATGCGCAGGGCCATCTCCATCGCTTCGGCGACGACCCTGTCCTGCGGTACCACGCGGTTCACCATCCCGAGCGACTTCGCCTCGGCCGCGTCCCAGCGGCGCCCGGTCAGCACCAGCTCGCGCGCCATCTGGTAGCCGATGAGCCTCGGCAGGCGCTGGCAGGCACCACCCCCGGGGAAGAAGCCGTGCGTGACTTCCGGCAGCGCGAAGATCGCGGTCTCGGCGGCGATCGAGATGTCGCACTGGAGCACCAGCTCGAAGCCGCCGCCCATGCAGTAGCCATTGATCGCCGCGATCACCGGCTTGCCCACGCTGGCCAGCGCATGGGTCCACTTCGCCATCACGTGCCGGCGCTCGTCGATCATGTCGGCGGTGGAGCCGGCGGAGCGCTCCTTCAGGTCGGCGCCGGTGCAGAACGCCTTGTCGCCGGCGCCGGTGATGACCAGCACTTTCACGTCCGGGTCGCGGTCGAGCCTCGGGAACAGATCCATCAGCTCGTGGCGCAGTGCCCGGTTCAGCGCGTTGTGCGACTGTGGCCGGTTCAGGGTCAACAGGGCAACGCCCTGCTCGATGCTCAGGGTGTGCAGCGGCGCGTCGGCCATCGAAGGTCTCCTCTTGCGGTTCAGCGGGTGGCAGGTTCCAGGCCGGTGGCCCTGATGTCTGCGGCCGCTTCCGGCGACGCGAGGAAGCGGATGGCCCGGACTGCGGCATCCGCATGCAGCGCGCTCGCCGGTACCGCCGCGCTGTAGATCGTGAACTTCTGCAGTTCGTCGGGCAGCGGCGTGATGTGTGCGATACCTTCAACCGGCATCAGTTCGCTGACCTGCTGGAAGCCCAGTTCGACCTCGCCGTTCGCGATGAAGGTGCCCACGCGCTGGCCGTTGCCGATGAACCGGCATTTCGGCATCACTGCGTCATGGATACCGAGCCGCTGGAACAGTTCGGACGTCACATAGCGCCCGCTGACGCTCGCCGAATAGCCGATCGAGGCGGCACGCAGCAGGGCGGCGCGCAGCGCCTTGGGCGTGCCGATGTCGGGTGCGGGAGCGCCGGCACGCACGGCGAGCCCCACCATCGAGCGTGCCAGCGGCGCATGGCCTTCGGCCTGCGCGAGGCCGTCGCGGATGAAGCCCTGGACGATGCTGTCGTCGCAGATCACCAGGTCGGCTACTTCACCGCGCGTGAGCCGGTTGGGGATCGATGTGTCGCCGCTGCCGATCGAGGTTGTGACCGTGACTACGCGCAGGCCGGTGATGCGTTCGACGGCCGGCAGCAGCCGCAGGTGGGCGGCGGTGAACGCGCCAGAGGTCATTACGCGGAAATCGGTGGACATGGCTTCTTCCAGGCGTCCAGACGTCCAGGCGGGATAGGGGACAAAAAAGGAAAGGCCAACCGCTCGGGTTGGCCTCGAATTCTGGTGGCCAGGGGCAGAATCGAACTGCCGACACGCGGATTTTCAATCCGCTGCTCTACCGACTGAGCTACCTGGCCGATGTTGACGTTTCACACACCCGCGAACCGAGACATCCGTAACGCGGCCGCAGATTATAGCCAGATCAGTCTGCTTTGGCGCCGGAAGTCTTCACGACCTGAGCCCATCTGGCCAGCTCGGTTCGGATGAAGGCACCGAATTCGGCTGGTGTAGAGCCGACGATGGAGGCCCCGAGGTCGCTGAACCGCTGCCGTGTGTCGGGGTGTTGCAAGGCTTTCGCGGACTCCTGGTACCAGCGATCGACCAGCGGAGCTGGCAGGCCACCTGGTGCCGCCAGCCCGAACCATGAGGTGACGTCGTAGCCGGCAACCCCGGCCTCGATCATCGTCGGTACCTCGGGCAGTTGCGGGTTGCGTGCCACGGTGGTGACCGCAAGTGCCCGCACCTTGCCAGCCTTCACGAACGGCAGCACGAACGGCAGGTTGTCGAAGACCATCTGCGTGTGGCCACCGATCAGGTCCTGCATCGCGGGCGCACTGCCCTTGTAGGGTATGTGCAGCACTTCGATGCGGGCGATCGACTTGAGCAGTTCAGCCGACAGGTGCATCGAGGTACCGGCACCGGCCGATGCGAAGGCGATGGCGCCCGGCCGCTTGCGCGCGAGTGCGATCAGCTCGCTCACCGACTTCGCCGGCAGCGACGGATGCACGGCCAGCACGTTCGGAATGGCCGTGAGCTGGGTGATCGGCGTGAAGTCGCGGATCGGATCGAACGGCAGTTTCGGGTAGAGCGCAGGCCCGATCCCCTGGATGGCGATCGAGGTCAGCATCAATGTATGGCCATCTGCCGGTGCGCGTGCAACCGCTTCGGCGCCGACGTTGCCGCCGGCGCCGGGGCGATTCTCGACCACCACCGGCTGGCCCACCTGGTCGCTGAGTCGCTGCGCCATCACGCGGCCGGTGATGTCGGTCGCACCGCCAGGGGCGAAGCCGACCACGATGCGTACCGGTCTTGCCGGGAAGTTTGCCTGCGCATGCACGCCTGTGGCACTGAGCGCGCCCGGCAGTGCGGCCAGCAGCAGCGCGATCATCGGAACGCGATTCATGGTGTCACCGCTCCTTTCATTTCCGCCATCGCCAGCGCGGTCACCACCTTGCGGTCGATCTTGTTGGTACCCGCCAGCGGGAAGGCGTCGACGATCCAGACCCGGCGCGGATGCATGTAGGCCGGCGCATGTTGCAGGCAGTGCCGCTTCAGTTCGTCTTCGGTGGCTGACCGGCCGGGCTTCAGGATCACGAAGGCCATCGGCTTCATGCCCTTGATCTCGTCCTCGACCGGGATGCAGCAGGCCTGCTCGACCGCCGGATGCTGTTCGAGCAGCTTCTCGACCTGTCCGGGGTAGATGTTCTCGCCGCCGGACACGAACATGTCGTCTGCGCGGCCGACGAAGTGGTGGAAGCCGTCGGCGTCGCGGCGGAAGATGTCGCCGGTGATGTAGAAGCCGTCATCGGTGATGGCCTTGCGCGTCGGCTCCGGCA
>CAMDXD010000250.1 GCA_945877995.1 Bordetella parapertussis | reverse complement strand
CCACCGGCGCCACCCGGCGCGTCTTGCCCTGCTCGGCGAGCGCGCTGGCCAGTTCGTCCAGCGATCGCACCGGGCGGCCGGCAACCGCCTCGATCAGGTCGCCCGGGCCGATCTCCGCCGCTTGGCCGGGCGACCCGGGCTCGACATGGTGCACGACCAGCAGCGGCGCGCCGACATCCGGGCCGTCGCGGTAGCGCGACTCCGAGATGAGAACGCCGCCCACCAGGATGCCGCGCCGCTCCATCACCCGCGCCGCCGGCGGCAGCCGGCCCGCCAGTTCGATCTCCTTGCCGCCGCGCACGACGTTCAGCCGGAAGCCGTCAAGGCGGCCGCGCAGCGCATGCACCAGCTGCGTGTCGTTGTCGATGCGCTCCATCACGCCGACCACGCCGCGCACCACATCGCCCGGCTCCAGGGCCAGGCCGGCCGGTGCGAAGTTGCGCGCAATGCGCAGCATCCGCCGCTCGTCCACGTCGCGGAAGGTGACCCAGGTCATCTCGGGCGGGCTGGGGTCGATGCCCTGCTGCAGCAAGCGCAGGATACGGCAGGCATACACCGAGGAGATCGCGAAGTTGGTGTTCTGCGCACCCCGGATCGTCATCGTGTTGATGGCGACGATGCGGCCGTTCTCCATGCTGATCAGCGGACCGCCGGAATTGCCCTGGTTGATTGGCGCATCGGTCTGCAGCACCTCGAACTCGAAACGCGAGGTGATGCCCGAGATGATGCCGCGCGTGCCCGTGTAGCGCAGCCCCCACGGATGGCCGAACGCGCCGACCGGATGGCCGACCTGGGGCATGCGGTCGCACTCGAGCGCCGGCACCGGAATACCCTTCGTGCGCGCCGGATCGACCTGCACGATGGCAAGGTCGAGGAACGGGTCGACATACACCCGGCGCGCGTCCATGAACTCGTTGTCGGTGAAACCGGCCTGCACCAGCGCCTGCGATCCGGACACCACGTGCGAGTTGGTCATGATCCAGCCGCGCTCGGCATCGACCAGGAAGCCGGCCCCGCGCATCGCGCCCTTGCGGTCGCCTTCGAACGGCAGCGTGACCACGGTGCGTAACTGCGCGGTGTACTGGAGCGCGCGCTTGAAGTAGGCCTCGGAACTCTCGGGCTGTGCGACCGAGGGCGAAGCCCCGAGCATCAGCACGACCGACAGCGCCGCAGCCGGGGTCAGGACGGCACGCCGCACCGGCTTTCCGAGCGCACGCGCCGCCTTCAGGATGCGGCCGATGTGGCTGTTTCGTTCAGGCAAGATCAGGCTCCGGCAGGCTTGCTGCGTTGGACATGCGAAAGACGTCAGTTTGAAGTATGCGCGAGCGCGGAACTCGATGGACATACACGGCCTCGTCCGCCCTCCTGACGGAGGTCCCCGTGCAGCGACAGGGCCACGCCGACGATCAGTGGCTGCTTGCGCGCGCCTGCGCGGATCCGCCGTCGCCGGCATCGAGGTGGGCATGCGTGAGCAGCAGCCGCTCGTGCGGCCGCGCCGGATGCCGGTCAGGTTGCACCTCGGGCACCAGCACCACGCCGTCGATCCGACATTCGGCGAGCAGTCCGGTGATGGCCGTTGAGATCGCACCGATATCATCGGCAGGACCGAGGGGCCAGCGCCACGCATCGCACATCGCGTCGTCGAACGGCGAGGAGAAGGTCACCCGCACCTCGCCCGTCGCGCCCGTCGTGCCCGTCGTGGAATCGTCGGCACGATGGGCGGCCACGATCACCGTCGGCTCACCGACGCTCGCCCGTGCGCGGCGCAGGGCCCCGCCGACGAACAGCTGGAAGGCGATCTCCGCCGCGGCGGCACGCCCGGCCGCCGCCGCCTGCGCGAGCGGCAGCGGCGGCCGCGCGAGCGGCAGCACGGTGACATTCGGCTGTGCCAGCTGGGCGGCGACCGCATGGGTGAGCGGTACCGCCCACTTGCCGACCGGATCGCGCGGGCCGATCCAACGCTTCGACTCGCTGCTCACCCAGGCGACCCCGACCAGGAAGCGCAGGTGCACCGATTCGTCCGCCGAGGGCAGCACGATCGGTGCCGGCTCGAAACCCGGCGCGAGCCGGGCCAGCGTGTCGACATCGGCACACGCCAGTTCAGCCGGCGCGACGGCCTCGATGCACTCGACCGCGCACAGCGCGTTGCCGAGCGAGTAGCGTTGCACGTCGCCCAACGCCGAGTGCTCGGACAGCAGGGCGCTGACCGCATCGATGTCGGACAGCGCGCCACCGAGGGTCGCGCCCTCGCGGCCGCCGGCCACCACCACCAGCGGCAGCGCGAACAGGCGCGCGCCGATCTCGCCGGTGGCCAGCGGCGCCTCGGCCGCCTCCGCCGCGCGCTGCGCCAGGCATGCGTAGGCTTCGGCCGAACTGGCCGCCGCCAGTGCGGTGGCCACGACGGCGGCGTCGCCGGCCGCGTAGCAGGCGCGGATCGCCGACAGCAGCACGTCGTTGTGCACCGACCGGGCGATCGGGTCGCCGGTGGCCAGGGAGGACCGGGCAAGCTCCAGCAATCGGTCGGGGGCGCCGCGGGGCGGGTAGCGCCGCGGATCGGGCAACGTGTTCATTCGTGTCGGGCGCCGCGTTGAGGGGACGCGATTATAGGGTCGGCGTCCCGCTGCCGGCGCCGTACGATCAAATGCCCGGGCTGCCGGCGAAGCCCCGCATGTCGGCGGCCTCGTCGCCCGCGAGCGCCGCCGCATGGATTTGGCTGGCCATCGCCTCGCCCCAGATCGGCGCACCGATCGCCATGAACTTCGCCTGGAACTGGGCGCAGTCCACCGGGTTCGATGGCTCACCGCGCATCACCTCGCAGTGGCCGGCGAGCCGGGTGCCGTCGACGAAGTCGTCCAGCGCATCGAGGCAATCGCTCATCGGGGCCATCCGTGCACTTGCTCAGCGCGCCGCGCGCGGATCGAACGTCGACACACGCGCCAGCTGCTCGTAGGCCTCGCGCTCGGCCTCGGTCAGTTCAGCCGGAACCTTCACCAGCACCAGCGCATACAGGTTGCCGGGCTCGCCGCTGGGGTTGGGCAGGCCGCGGCCGGTGAGCCGCAGGCGCTGTCCGCTGCACGTACCCGGCTTCACCTTCAGGCGCACCGCGCCGGCCGGCGTGGGTACCTCGACCGTCGTGCCCAGTGCCGCCTCACTCGGGGTCAGCGCCAGTTCCACCTGCAGGTCGCGGCCGTCGATGGTGTAGACCGGATGCGCAGCGATGCGCACCGTGAGCATGATGTCGCCGGCCACGCCCCGGGTGGGTACCCGCATGCGGGTGCCCGCTGCCGCGCCCTTCGGGATGCGCACGGTCACCGGATACTGGGTGCCGTCGCCAGCGGAAATCTGGAACGTGCGCTCGGTGCCGTTGAGCGCCTCCTCCAGCGTGATGTTCACTTCGGCCTCGATCGGCGCACGCGGCGGCGCGCTGCGCGCCCGCCCGCGGCCGGGGCCGCCACCAGCGGCCCTGCCGCCACCGCCACCGAACAGGCCGCCGAAGAGGTCGCCGAGATCGAGTCCGTCCGTATCCCCGCCGCGGAAGCCGCCGCCGCGCCCGTACTGCTGCTCCCAGCCGGGCGGCGGGCGGAAGTCCTGGCCAGGCTGGTGGGTGCCCAGCCGGTCGTAGGCGGCGCGCTTTTCCTTGTCTTTCAGGACTTCATAGGCCTCGCCGACCGCCTTGAACTGCTCCTCGGCGTTCTTCTCCTTCGACACGTCCGGATGGTACTTGCGCGCGAGCCTGCGATACGCCTTGCGGATATCGTCATCGCCGGCGCTGCGTTCCACGCCCAGGGTCTTGTAATAGTCCTTGAATTGCATGTGCGGCGCGCTGTCCTCTTCAAAGAGCCGATATGGGGTTTGCCGCGGCTTGACGCAACCGCTTCAGGGAAACAGCAACAGCACGCCGGTGTAGCCGTACAGCCGGTCGTGCGACACCTCACCGTTGCCGAAGAAGCCGGCAAGCGGGAATTCACCGAGGTGCCGGGCGATCAGCCGGAGTTCGGCCGAACCCGGTCCGAACAGGCTCTCGCCGCGCCCCAGGCAGGAAAAATAGAGCCCGCCGCGCGGAACGCCGCCAATCGCCTCGCGTGCCTCGATCAGCACGCGCTCGAGGTCTTCGGTCGCGCTCTTCGCATCGCGCCGGCAGAACATGAGTTCGCTGCCAGGCTCGAGCCAGTCGCCGACCGCGACCCACTGCTGCTGCGGATCGATGCCGACCAGGTTGCGCACCATGTAGTCGCCCGCATCGCTGCCGCGGATGGTGATGGCGGCGAACACTTCGACCGCAGCCTGCCGGTAGTCGCCCGCGAGCCGCGGCCCGACATCGGCGTCGAACACCGCCAGGGCCGGCTTGCCATCGAGCGCCATCGCCACGTTGCGGTGGCACTCGGTCACCCGGTGGCGCGGGCCGATCGGCACGCATCCCTGGCTCAGCCGGGTCAGCACCGGTACGTTCTCGCCGAACAGCACGCCGGACAGCCCGCCGGCGGACAGACCATCGGCGACCTGCCAGACCGCGCTGCGCGAACTGGTGAGGCCACCGATCACGAAGCTGCTCGATACGCGCTGCGCGACCCCGCGGATCAGTTCCAGCAGGTGGCGGCTGGACGGATCGCCGTGCAGGACCGCGAGGTTCGCATCCTGCCCGCCACACGCATACAGGCCCTCGGGCAGCGCCGACGGCTCGAGCAGCGCCGGCAGCATCCGGAAGCCGTCTTCGGGGAAGGCGCCCGCCAGGGTGACGATGCCCGGCTGGTCGAGGTACTCGATCCCGGTCGAACACACACCGATGCCGATGGTGCCGACCCAGTGCGCGACGCCGCTGCGCGCGCGCAGCAGGTCGACGATCGCCTGCAGATTTTCCGCATGGGCATCGGTCACGTACACGAAGCCCAGGTTCGCCCCGATGCCCGACTCGGCAATGGTACGCGCGCAGGCCTCCGCGCCCTCCTGCCAGCGTGGCGCGGGGCTGTGCGCATGCACGAAGACCGGCCCCGGGCCGGCGGCAGGCAGCGGCGGCAGGCTCATCGTACGGCCACGCTCACTGTACCCGGCTCACCCAGCCCGGCAAGCCTTCGATCCGCTTGAGCCAGGCCTTCGTGTTCGGATACGCATCCATGTCGATGCCCGCCTCGTGCGCGACGCCCACATAGGCCTGGCAGGCGACGTCGGCGACCGTCGGGCGGCCGAGCGCGAGCCAGGGCGATCCGGCCAGCTGCTGCTCGATCGCATCGAGCCCGACGCGGCCGCGCGCCTGCGCTTCCGCGAGATTGCCTTCGCGGCCCATGCGCAGCATGCCGCGCGCCGCCTGGATGCCGAACTGGATTTCGTTCAAGGCCACCGCGAGCCATTGCACGACTTCCGCCATGCCGAGCGGATCGGTCGGCAGCCACGACTCCCCGCCGTATTTGCGCGCGACATAGGCCATGCAGGCGGTGGAATCCCAGAACACCCGGCCCTCGGCCTCGATCACCGGCACCTGCCCGCGCGGGTTGAGCTTCAGGAACGCCGGCGACTTGTGTTCCTTGCCTTCGAAATCGATGAATACCTGCTCGAGGGGCGCACCGACCATCGAGGCGAGCAGGCGCACCTTGTAGCCGTTGCCGGAACTTCTTGACGTGTAGAGCTTGATCATCGGCCATCCTCCTCGGGTTTCGCGGGTTGCTTCACGCTGGACGCGATGATAGTGCGGCGCAGGTCCGGGTGGGCAATCGATGGGCGGGTTCCAGGCGCACGCGCAGCCGCTAGACTGGCAAGATGAAATCCGTCCTGCGCCGCGCCATGCGGCACTCCCGGTTAATCCCGGCCCTGCTGCTGGCACTGGCCTGGTCGGCGGCTGCGCCCGCCCATGCGCAGGGCAGCGCACCAGCCGAGGCAGCCTGGGCGGCACTGCGCGCCGGCGGCGCGGTCGTGGTACTGCGCCATGCGCAGACCGTGCCCGGCATCGGCGATCCGCCCGGGTACCAGCTGGAGGACTGCATGACGCAGCGTAACCTGTCCGACGAAGGCCGGCAGCAGGCACGCCGTCTCGGCGCGGCCTTGCGCGGGGCCGGCGTGGCGATCGGCGAGGTACTATCGAGCCGGTGGTGCCGCTGCCTCGACACGGCCACCGAAGCCTTCGGCCGCGTCACGCCCTGGCCCGC
>CAMDXD010000249.1 GCA_945877995.1 Bordetella parapertussis | reverse complement strand
ATGCCGAAAACCAGACCGCCTACCGCCACCCCCAGGTGGCCTGATTACGCCGAAAACGAAGTGGTCGGATTATGCCGAGAGGTGACACCCCGTACCCGAGGAAAACATGCGCTCACCTGCAGCGACATCACTCGTATGGCTTGTACTGTTTGGTGCGAGCCAGGCCGCAGCGCAATCGCCACAAAATGCCGCCGATTACCCGCAGCGACCGATCCGCATCGTTGTAGGTTTCGCGCCGGGAGGCACCACTGACATCCTGTCACGCCTGGTGGCCGCCCACTTGACTCAGACCTGGGGCAAGCAGGTAGTCGTCGACAATCGTCCCGGCGCGAGCGCCCAGATCGCCACCAGCATCGTAGCCAAGGCCACTCCCGACGGCTACACGCTGTTGGTCACGCCCAGCGGCACCCACACCATCAACCCCAGCCTGTACAGCAAGCTGCCATACGACACACTCCAGGACATCGCGCCAGTGTCGCTGATGGCCTGGGTCACCAATCTGGTCATCACCCATCCATCGACGTCGATCAATTCTCTGCAGGATCTGATCAGGCTCGCCAAAGCGCGGCCCGGGCAGCTGACCTACGCTTCGTCCGGCAGCGGCACCATCGCACACCTGTCCGGCGAAGTGTTGAAGTCGCTGGTGGGCATCGATCTCGTGCATGTCCCGTACAAAGGCGGAGGGCCAGCGCTGGCTGCGGTCGCCAGCAACGAAGTGACCGCGATGTTCGCGGCTTTACCCTCGGCGACCCCGTTCGTGCAGGCCAAGCGAATCATCCCGATTGTAGTGACCAGCCCGAAGCGTTCGCCAGCGCTGCCCGATGTGCCTACGGTGATCGAGGCGGGCGTTCCCGGCATGCAGGTGATGGAGTGGTATGGCCTGCTGACCACGGGCAAGACACCGCGTCCGGTCATCGAGAAACTCAACACGGAAGTGGCAAAGATTCTCAACAAGCCGGACGTTCAGGCGCAGTTGATCGAGCTTGGCGCCCAGCCGGTCGGCGGCAGCGTCAGGGATTTCGCCACGCAGATCGAGTCTGATATCCAGATGTGGTCGAAGGTCGTCAAGAAATCCGCGGTGCGCGCCGACTGATACAAGGGACAAGCAGCATGAAAACCAACGAGCTGGGCACTGCACGCAGATTGCACGGGAAGGTGGTTCTGATCACAGGCGCGAGCGGCGGGCAGGGACAGGCCGGGGCACGCCTGTTCGCTCGCGAAGGTGCTCGCGTGGTGCTGTGCGATGTGATCGATCAGCCCGGCAGGCAACTCGCGTGCGAACTCAACAAAGACGGTGGTGAAGCGCTGTATCTGAATCTCGATGTGACCTCGGAGGCGCAGTGGCGCGCCGCGATGCGCTCGGTGCAGCGCAAGTTTGGCCGCTTGCACGTACTGGTCAACAATGCCGGCGTGGTGAGCCGCGCCGGTATCATGGAGACACCGCTCACCGCGTGGCGCAAGGTGATGGATATCAATCTCACCGGCGCACTCCTTGGCATGCAACACGCTGCGCCGCTGATCCGCGATTCGGGCGGCGGCGCCATCATCAATATTTCATCGACCGCCGGCATCACCGCCCACTTCGGCGCGGCTTACACCGCCAGCAAGTGGGGCTTGCGCGGGCTGACCAAAACAGCAGCCATGGAGTTCGTCGATTGGGGGATTCGCGTGAATTCGGTGCATCCGGCGCAGATCGTCGATACGCGGATGGTAGCCGCTGCGGCACCGGGTTACGCCGCAGCGAACCAGCGGTTGATACCGATGGGGCGGCCCGGATATCCCGACGAGGTCGCGCAATTGGTACTGTTCCTCGCATCGGATGAGTCGAGCTACATCACCGGTACCGAGATCGTCATCGATGGCGGTGTGACCGCCGGGGGGCTGATGCGCGCACGCGGAGAACTGCAAAAGGCGGTCGCGACAAGGCAAAAACACACTCACACGGCCAAGAGTCGCCGCCCATGATCTTCATGAGCCAACGCGGCATTACTTGCTACTTTGTCAACGACGCAAGCCACACGCTGGGATCAGGCGTGCCGGTACGACACGTCTACTTGGCAGGTCTCAATTCACAGCCCCAGCGTCCTTCCTAGACGGTCGCTACTGGAAGGATGCGCCGCGTCGTCTTCGGGAATGAGCGCGCGGGTTACAGCAGCCGAACGCGGCTGGCAAAGCGGGATGGCGGGTACCCGCGCCGCGCCGGTCGCGTCAGTTGAACCGGATGTTCCCCTCGCGCACGACCCGGGTGTACTTCTCCAGGTCGGCGCGCAGCACGGCAGCGAACTCCTCCGGGGTGCTGGTCATCGCCTCGCTGCCGGCGGTAGAGAGCCGCTCGCGCAACTCGGGGTTCTGCCCTGCCCGGACCATCTCGGCATTTAGCCGCTGGATGATGTCTGCGGCGGTCTTCGCCGGCGCCAGAAGCCCGGCCCAGATCGTCGCGTCCATCGGGAACCCCGCCTCGGCGAAGGTGGGTATCTCGGGTGCTAGCGCCGAACGCTTCGCACTGGTGACGCCAAGCGCCCGCAGCTTGCCAGCGCGCATGTGGGGAATGGCAGGCGCGAGCGCTACCGATGCCACCGGCGTCTCGCCCGCTACCACGGCGGCAGCCGCCGGGCCGCCGCCCTTGTAGGGGACGTGGATCAATGCAGCGCCGCCGGACATCCGGAACAGCTCCATGCTCAGGTGCTGGATGCTTCCGTTGCCGGTGCTCGCATAGGAGATCGTGTCGGGCTTCGCCTTCGCGGCCGCGATAAGGTCGGCGAGCGTCCGGAATGGCGTGCCTGCGTTCGCGACGAACACGATCGGGTTCAACGACGCGATCGAGATCGGCGCGAAGTCGGCGATGGGGTTGTAGCGCAGGTTGGGATAGGCGCTGGGATTGACCACCAGTTCGCCTGCGGTAGCCATAAGCAGGGTGTAGCCATCGGGCACCGCCCGGGCGACCAGTTCAGCGCCGATCCCCCCTGCAGCGCCGGGACGATTGTCCACCAACACGCTCTGGTTCAACGCCGCAGCCAGTCGCTGGCTGTAGGTGCGGCCGTTCAGGTCTCCGACGCCGCCCGGCGCATAGCCGACGATGACTCGGATCGGCTTGGCTGGCCAGGACTGGGCGAGTGCTGATGCGCCCGCACCGGACAGGACCATCCCGATGCCTATCAGCTGCGATACGAGCAAAAAATGCCTTGCGCTTCCCGTATGGATGCTCATGCCACCTCCTGGTCCGGTCAGATCACTGCAATGCTCTGGATCTCGATCACGCAGCCGCTGCGTGCGAAGTTCGATACGGTCACCAGCGCGCTGGCGGGGCATTGGCCGTTCGCGAAGTACTCGTTCCGGATCTCCACGAAACGGTCGCCGTTGCGCGGATCGTTGATGAAGACCGTCATCGTGACGAGCGCCGACAGGTCGCTGCCCAGCCGCTTGAGCGTCCGGTCGAGCAGCGCGAAGATCGTGCGGGCCTGCGGCTCGAACCGTCCCGAGATGTCGTTGCCTTCGAGGTCGACCAGCGTGGTCTGTCCCGCGAGCCACGCGATCCGACCGCCTGTCGTTACCACTGCCGGCGAGAAACTGCGCGCTGCCTGCCATTCGGTACCAGGCAGGTATTCGACGACCGGCCTGCCCGATGAAGCGTCCGTCGCACCCATCACGCAGCCTTCGCCGCGCCGGCGATGGTGGTGGCCTGCGCCGCGATGAACGCGTCGGCCTCGGCTTCGCTCATCGGTGAGCGGAACATCTCCAGCCGCATCGACACACGCTGCCGGCTCACGTCGCGGATCCCGGTCTTCATCCGCTCGGCGTCTTCGCGGGTCTTGATGAGCTCCGCGGACTCGCGCGCGCCCTCACGGAAGTGGTCCTTCTCGTCGTCGTAGATGATCTGCATCGCGTTGGCGATCATCGCTTCCAGCTTGCCGCCCCTCACCTTAGCGCCTTCGCGGAACAGAGCGGCCCCGCCACCTTCGGTGAACAGCACTGCCGCCTTGTCGATCGCCGAGCCCGAGGCCACGTAACGCTGGCGCAGCTCCTGCAGCTTCTTCTCTTCGGGCAGTTGCACAGGATCGGCATCGACGTCGATCTTGCGCCCGACGAGTTCCTCGAAGATGTCGGCGAACATCACGTAGTGCTCGAACTCCTCCAGCATCTGCTTCATCAGGAACGAGAAGTGGTGCCGGTCGATCGTCTTGTCGATGCCCGGGAACATGTCGGCCATCTTGACCAGCTCCTGGTGGATGCCGTTGAAGTAGCCATCGACCGGATGCAACTCCTTCCAGATCTGGGCACGCAGCCAGTAGATGTGGCCCTCGTGGGTCGGGCTGCCCTCGAAGAAGCGCTTCGAGACTTCGGCTTCGGCTTCCCAGTACGGGGTCACGGTATCCAGCAGTTCCTGGGCGATGTCGCTCATATCTGAAATCCCTCCGGAATCGTTCGGCGAGGTCGCCGGATGCATTCCGGCGCCAAGGTTCACAGTGTTCGCGCGTCCGTGTATTGTGCACAAGCACTATTTTTGGAAGAATGCGTTGCTTCGGCGGCAACGCTCGCGCGAAGGTCGACACGACATGGAGCTTTCGACGATCCGCTACTTCTGCGAAGTGGCCCGGTCGCGGTCGATCCGGGAGGCTTCGGAGCGCCTGCATGTCGCGACGTCCGCCCTCAGCCGGCAGGTTGCGCAACTCGAGGAAGAACTGGGGCAGCCGCTGTTCGAGCGCCACGCTCGGGGCATGACCCTCACCGAGGCGGGTGAGATTGCGCATGTGCATTTCCGCGAGATGCTCGTCCAGATCGATTCCATCGCAGGACAGCTCGACGACCTGAAGGATCTGCGGCGCGGCAGGCTGCGCATCATCACCGTGGAAGGGGCCGTGGCTTACCTGCTGGCAACAGCCGTCGGAGACTTCCACAGTCTGTTCCCCGGCGTTGAGCTCGAGATCACCACGGCCGGGACGACGGACGCGATCACCGCGATCCTCCAGGACAAGGCTGACGTGTTCATCGCCTTCAATGCACCGCCGCACGCGGAGATCCAGATCCTCGCGGAGGTGCCCGAGCCGCTCTATGCCGTGGTCGGGCCGCACCACTCGTTATGGGATGCGACGTCGTGCAGCCTGCGCCAGATCTCCAGCATGCGTTACGGCTGCCTGACCGAGGCACATGGCAGCAGGCTGCTGCTCGATCAGGCGCTGCACAGACTCGGCCTGCGGCCCCGCCCGGTACTGGTCAGCAATTCCGTCGAGGCGCTGAAGGCGTTCGCGCGCACCGCTGGTGGCGCAACCTTCATGCCCTGGTTCGCGGTAGAGCGCGAAGTCGAGGCGGGGGAACTTCGCCTGCTGCCGCTGGTTGAGTCCGGACTGCTCACGTCGCCACTCAGCATCGGCGTGCGCAGGCACCGGCGCATCCCGCGGGCAACGCACGAACTGATCGGCCGGATTCAGGTGCTGCTCGTCGACCTTCCGGGGGCGCCGTCGCGGCAGCAGTAGGCTGCATCGACCGTCTGTTCTCCCTGATCAGGGTCGTATGCTCATTAGCATGCCGTTTACTGGTTCTGATGAATAGTACTTTCAAACGCCCCCGACGCCCCCACGCACTGCTGCCGTGAGCTCCAGCGCGGTGTACCTTCACACGGCAGGGGTCACTGGTTCGATCCCAGTACCGCCCACCAGATCCACCAGACATCGTTGTCTGGGCGCGGTGTTCAGCACTCGGTTGCAACGGCATCCACCCGCAGGTCCCTGCCGAGCTGGCTGGCCGTACTGCATCTTCATCCACCAGGCTGAATGACTGAATACGCAACAATGCACGCGCCGGCGCCTCGCCCTCCCCGGTACAGTCGGGCATTCATCAACCGCCGCAGCGCCGACGCTTCCGGTAGCTGCGGAGCGATCCCGAAAGAACATGAACATGCCGACAAGGCCTGTGCATTCGAACGCCTCCCGGACCTTAACCCTGACCCTGCTTGCAGTGGCATGGATGGGAATGGCCGACGCGCGTGCGCAAGATCCGTGGGCGGGCCGCTACCTGGGCCTGACCACGGGAACGTCGAAGAGCCTGATCAACGGCACCACCCTCAAGGCTGATGGAACCGTCGGTGGCAATGCCACCGATGAAGCCGCCAATGCACTGCGCGACGAGTCGCAGGCGGTGTCGGTTCATCTGGG
>CAMDXD010000248.1 GCA_945877995.1 Bordetella parapertussis | reverse complement strand
GTCGAACACGCACGCCCTATAATCCGCCGGTACTTCGCGCTGCAATCGTCGCAGCATGTTGATCACGCCGTAGATGGCGCCGGTGGGTTCGCCGGCCTTGTTGCGCAGGTCGGGCAGGGCATGGAAAGCGCGGTAGAGGTACGACGATGCGTCGACCAGCAGCAGTGTCTTCAAGGAGCGACCAATGCGTGAAAAGATGCCGGCCCTGCTCACACCGTCGGTGGAGCCCGAACTCGCCCGGCGGGTGGAGTCCTCGCGCGAGGCGTGGCGCGTGCTCGAGATTATGTCAGAGTTCATCGAGTCGACCGAACGCCTGACCAACATCGCGCCGGCCGTCAGCCTTTTCGGCAGCGCGCGCACGCCGCCCGACGGCGCGTACTACCTGCTCGCCGAGACGATCGCGCGCAATCTGTCGGATGCCGGCTTCGCGGTGATCTCGGGCGGTGGTCCCGGCCTCATGGAGGCCGCGAACAAGGGCGCGTACTACGGACGCAGCCCCAGCGTCGGCCTGAACATCCTGCTGCCGCACGAGCAGAGCGCCAATGCGTACCAGGACGTCAGCCAGACCTTCCGGCACTTCTTCGCCCGAAAGGTCGCGTTCGTGAAGTTTGCTGTCGCCTACGTGGTGCTGCCGGGCGGTTTCGGCACCCTGGACGAACTGTTCGAGGCGCTGACCCTGGTGCAGACCGGCAAGACGCGCCGCATGCCCATCATCCTGGTCCACACGCCGTTCTGGAGCGGACTGATCGACTGGTTTCGCGAGCGGCTGGTGGCCGAAGGCATGATCAGCCCGGAGGACATGAACCTGATCCAGCTGATCGACGACCCCTCGAAGATCACCACGGCGATCTTCGATCACTACGAATCGCGCGGCTTCGCGCCGTCGGCCGAGGAGCGCGAGATCCAGTTGAATCTATAGCGCGCTGACGGAAAGAACGGGTAAACGAAAAGGACGGGGGGTCAGTCTGACCCCCCGTCCGCCCTGCAGCGTTGCAGGGCCCGCAGCGAAGCTCAGGAAAGCTGCTTCGAGACCAGCTTGGTCAGGTCGAACATCGATACCTGTTTCTTGCCGCCGAAGATCGGGCCGAGCTTGGCGTCAGCGTTGATGTTGCGG
This sequence comes from Bordetella parapertussis, assembly GCA_945877995.1. GTDB lineage: Bacteria > Pseudomonadota > Gammaproteobacteria > Burkholderiales > CAIKXV01 > CAIKXV01. Next base: position 5,040 of record CAMDXD010000248.1, on the reverse strand, counting down.
CGGTTGACGCTGTCCTGCAGGCCATTCTTCTTGATGTAGGCCCAGATTTTCTTCGTGACGTCCGGGCGCGACAGCGGCTTGTCGCCGACGATCGCCGCGAGCAGTGCGCTCGGCTTCAGTGCGACCATGAACGCAGCGTTCGGCTTGCGTGCGACTTTCTTCGCGACCTTCTTCGGGGCCGCTTTCTTGGCAGCCTTCTTCGCGACGACTTTCTTGACGGCTTTCTTTGCGACCTTCTTTGCAGCTTTGGTCGCGGCTTTCTTGGCGGGCTTCTTGGCAGCCATTCAGGATATCTCCATGGAGTGGGTGTGAGCCTTCCGCAGGGCGACCGGTACCGTCGCTACGGAAGACTGTACGGAAGTGTACTCATGCTACGAGAGAAGAATAGGGCTTTTCAGAGCTTTTTGCCTAGGAGAACGCGCCGTAGTGCGGCAAGCGCACAACGCATTGCGATGGCGGCGCGGCCCGAGGTTCCCTAGAATGACGCTTTGCAGACCCCTGAGACGCGCCATGCAAAGTCATCCGAACGACCCATTTTCCGCGACTTCGCGCGTGCCTTCGCCCATGCGCGGCGTCCTGGCGGCCCTGCTGCTGGCGGCATGTGGCGCCCTGCTGGTGGCGTTCCCGGCAGCCGCACAGCAGCGCCCATCCAACCTCGAGCCGGTGCCGGACATTCCGCCGCCGCCGCCGGCTACCTTGCAGCTGGCGCCGGGCGTCGAGCCCGATGTGCGGATCATCCGCCGCGATAAAGAGATGGTCGAAGAATTCCGCGTGGGCGGACAGCTCTACATGATCAGGGTCACTCCGGTCGGCGGCGGCACGCCGTACTACCTGGTCGACTACTTCGGCGACGGTAACTTCGCGCGTACCGCGACCTACGACAGCGGCGTGCGGGTGCCGATGTGGGTCATTCGCAGCTGGTAGCCCGGGACGCATGAGAGGCTGCCCGGGACCATGGCCGTATTCACCACCGTCACGCCAGACCAGGCCTCCGCCTGGCTGGTCCGCTATGCGCTCGGCGGGCTGGTTGCACTCGAGGGCATCCAGAGCGGCATCGAGAACACGAATTACTTCCTTACCACCGACGCGGCTGGTCGTGATGCGCGCACGACCGGAGGCCGTTACGTGCTGACGCTGTTCGAGAAGCTCACGGCAACCGAACTGCCGTTCTACCTCGGCCTCATGGCTCACCTGGCCGACCGCGGTGTCCCGACGCCCCGGCCGATGCCCGATGTCGAGGGCCAGTGGCTCGGCGAACTCAACGGCAAGCCGGCTGCCATCGTCGCCCGGCTGTCGGGGCGCTCGGTCGCCGCGCCGTCGGAGCAGCAGTGCCATGCCATCGGGCGGATGCTCGGCACGATGCACGCCGCCGGGGTCGACTATCCGCTCACGATGCCCAACCCGCGCGGCCCGCGCTGGTGGAGCGCAACGGCTCCGAAGCTGGTCGGCTTCCTGCCGGCGGACCACTGGCGCATGCTCGAGAACGAGATCGCCTTCCAGGCGAGTCATCGCTTCGACCGCCTGCCGCGCGGGCCGATCCATGCCGACCTGTTCCGCGACAATGTGCTGTTCCAGGACGACACCGCCGAGGTGGGCGGTATCATCGATTTCTACTTCGCCTGCACCGACGTGCTGCTGTTCGATGTCGCGGTCGCGGTGAACGACTGGTGTCGGGCCGATTACGGCGATCCCGCCGCGGGCATCGATGCGCACGCGGCCGCTGCGCTGCTCCACGGGTATGCCGCCGTGCGTTCTTTCGGCGATACCGAGCGCCTCGCCTGGCCCGCCATGCTTCGAGCCGGCGCACTTCGATTCTGGGTGTCGCGGCTGTTCGATTTCCACCTGCCTCGGCCGGGCGAACTGGTGCACGCGCACGATCCGGCCCATTTCCGCGACCTGCTGGCCTGGCATGTCGTATCGCCGGGGCGCATCGCGCTCCCGGGCGCCTGAGCCGCCGATGGCTGCCTACGACCCGAGGACGGTTGCACCGATGCCGGCACCGCGCGTGCTGCGCGCGCTCAGGGGCGCGCAATGGCTGGTCAACGCCTATGTGCTGTTCCGGCGCAATTCTGGTGCCTGGGTGCTTTTCCTGCTGGCGCTGCTGGCCGCGATGGTGCTCACCAGCCAGCTGCAGGTGATCGGTCCGCTGGTGTTCGGCCTGGTGTTCCCGGTGTTCAGCGTCGGCATCGCGCTGGCCGCGCAGGCGTCCGATCGTGGTGAGCCGGTCGTGCGGGCGCATTTTTTTGGCGGCTTCCGATCGTCGATTGGCGACCTCGTGGCGATCGGTGGCATCTACCTGATCGGCCAGCTGATGATCGTCGGCGTGATGATGGCGATTGGCGGCCCCGGCCTGGCACAGAACATGGCAGCCGGGGTCACGCCCGGTGCGGGCCCGGCGTCGGCCCCGGGGGCGCCGGCTGCCATGAGCGGCGCGATGGCGTTGGCGGGCCTTGTCGGGGTGTCACTGCTGGTACCGCTGCTGCTCGCGACCTGGTTCGCACCGCTGCTGGTCTACTTCCACGGGCAGAAGGCGTTTCCGTCGCTGCTGGCGAGCCTCGGAGCCGCGCTCCTGAACTGGCGCGCATTCGCGATGTGTTTCAGTTCGCTGCTCGTGGCTTTGGCGCTCGTGCAGCTCGCCGTCACCGTGCTGGCGATGATTCCCGGTATCGGGCCCATCCTCGCGATGGCCTTGCTGGGTGCGGTGCTGTCCATCATCGCGCCAGTCGGCTTCATCGCGTTCTACACGTCGTACGTCGACGTGTTCCAGCCGATCGAGGAAGCCGCGCCCGCGGAGGAAGTCCCGCCGGCAGAGGAGTCGCACGAGGGCTGAGGGCGCTGGTCCGTGCCCGACGCTTGCACCGCTGGCGCTGCTCGACGTCCGTGCCTGGACGCTTGCACCGGGTTGCCGACTCCACTCATGTCCCGTCGCCTCGATCCGATACCAGCCAGCAGCGCCTCTCAGGCCGGATCGAGCTTCGCGTAGGCCAGCGCAAGCCACTTCACGCCCTCGCGGCCGAAGTTGACGTGAACCCGCGCATCCGACCCGCGCCCCTCCGCGTCGATGATCACGCCATTGCCGAACTTCGCATGGCGCACGTTCTGCCCGATCCGGAAGGGCATCCCAGCGGCCTCGATCTTCGGCGCCGGCTGGACCTGGACGGATGCATAACCAGCCGGCGTGCGCGGCCGGTCGAAGCTGGTAGAGCCGCCGCCGCGCTCGTAGGTGGGCGACAGACGCTTCAGCAGCTTGACCGGGATCTCGCGCAGGAAGCGCGAGGCGACGTTGTAGCGGGTCTGGCCGTGGAGCATCCGGCTCTGTGCGAAGGTCAGGTAGAGCCGCCGGCGCGCACGCGTGACCGCGACGTACATCAGCCTGCGCTCCTCCTCGACGCCGCCGGCATCGTTCAGGCTGTTCTCGTGCGGGAACAGGCCCTCTTCGAGGCCGCTGGCGAAGACCGTGTGGAACTCCAGGCCCTTGGCGGCGTGCACCGTCATCAGCTGCAGCGCATCGTCCCCGGCGTTGGCCTGGTTGTCGCCGGCTTCCAGCGATGCATGGGACAGGAACTGGATCAGCAGCGGGTCGGCGAGCTCGGCGGGCGCGAGTGCAGTGCCACCGGCGGCGGCGATGCCGGCGTCGGCGTCGCCCGGCAGCAGGCCCGGCATGTCCTCGAAGCCCGCGGCCAGCATCGCCGCGTCCGCCTCTGCCTCGGCCGCGTCCGCATCCAGCGCCGCGGCGGCCTGCCGCGCGGCGGCCAGTGCGGTCGGACCCTGCGAGGCGAAGGAATCGGCATCCGCCTCCATCTCGAGCATGCGCATCGGGTCGTCCGAGAACTGCGCGGCCGCATTGACCAGCTCGTCGAGGTTGGCGATGCGGTCGGCGCCTTCGCGCTCGGCCTCGTAATGGGTACGCAGCCCGGAGCGTTCGATCACCGCTTCGATCATCTCGGGCAGGGTGATGCCGGCGCATTCGTTGCGTAGCCGGTCGATCAGCAGCACGAAGCCTTCGACGCCCTTCCTCGGCGAATCTGGCGAACCGCCCTTCGAGCCGCCGCGCGAGCACGCCGCCTGCCACAGGCTGGTGCCGCCGGCGCGCGCCGCGTCCTGCAGTTGCTCGATCGAGCGCGCGCCGATGCCGCGCGTCGGGAAGTTGATCACCCGCAGCAGCGCCGCGTCGTCGTCAGGGTTGGCGACCAGCCGAAGGTAGGCGAGCGCATGCTTGATCTCCTGGCGCTCGAAGAAGCGCAGGCCGCCGTATACCCGGTAGGGCAAGCCGGCCGAGAACAGCGCGTGTTCGAGCACCCGCGACTGCGCGTTCGAACGGTAGAGCAGTGCGACCTCGACCAGCGGCACGCCGGTCGCCTTCAGGTCGCGCACCTGCTCGACGATGAACTGCGCTTCCTCGAAGTCGGTCTGCGCCTCGAACAGCCGGATCGGCTCGCCCTGCGACTCGGAGGTCCACAGGTTCTTGCCCAGCCGCTGCTGGTTGTGCCCGATGAGCACGTTGGCGGCTTCGAGGATGTTGCCGTGGGAGCGGTAGTTCTGCTCGAGCTTGATGATCGTGCCGGCATTGAACTCGCGCTCGAAGTCGCGCATGTTCGCGACCTTGGCACCGCGGAAGCTGTACACCGACTGGTCGTCATCGCCGACCGCGAACACCGCGTTCTGCGCGCCGGCGATCAGCTTCAGCCAGTCGAACTGCAGGCGGTTGGTATCCTGGAACTCGTCGACCAGGATGTACCCGAAGCGCGCGCGGTAGTGTTCGCGGATCGCCTCGTTCCTGGCCAGCAGCTCGTAGCTGCGCAGGATCAGCTCGGCGAAGTCGGTCACGCCCTCGCGCTGGCACTGCGCCTCGTACATCGTGTAGATCTCGACCAGCTGACGCGTATGGTCGTCGAACGCCTCGACCGACCCGGGCCGCAACCCGGCATCCTTCTGTGCGCTGATGAACCATGCGGTGTCGCGCGGCTTGAAGCGTTCTTCGTCGATGCCGTTGGCCTTCATCATCCGCTTGACCATCGCCACCTGGTCGGCGGTGTCCAT
>CAMDXD010000247.1 GCA_945877995.1 Bordetella parapertussis | reverse complement strand
GGGACGAAGGCCAGATCGTCGAGATCACCGCCCTGATCTCCTACTTCGGCTTCATGAACCGATGGAACGACACCATGGCAACGCCGCTGGAGGACAAGCCGGCTGCGCAGGCGCAGGCGCATATCGCCAGCCATGGCTGGGAGCTGGGCAAGCACGGGCGGTAGGGCGTCCGAGGGACGGATCCGGTGCGCGCGCAGCCTCGTGGCTTGTGTCGTCGCGGACCGTCCCGCTTCAGTCGATCGTCGCCTTCGCTTCCCTGGCAACCGCCTTCCAGGTATCGATCTCGCGCGCGATGAAGGCGCCGAACTGCTCGGGCGTGCTGCCGACCACCTCGCCACCTTCGGTGCCGAACCGCTCCTGCAGGTCGGGCAGGCGGATCACGCGCGTGATGTCCGCGTGCAGCCGGCGCACGATCGCGGGCGGCACGCCCGCCGGCATCATCACGCCATACCAGGTGGTGACGACGAACGCCTTCAGCCCCGACTCGGCAACCGTTGGCAGGTCGGGCAGGGCCGGCGAACGGCGCGCACCGGTGGTGGCCAGCCCGCGCAGGCGTCCCGACTTGAGGTGGGACATCGCCGAGGGAATCGTTCCGAAATAGAGCGTGACCTGGCCGCCGAGAAGGTCCATGTAGGCCGGCGGTGCGCCGCGATACGGGACATGCATGATGCGCGTCTTCGACAGGCTCTTGAACATCTCGGTGGCAAGGTGTGGGGCCGACCCGTTGCCCGGCGTGGCGTAGCTCAAGGCGTCCGGACGCTTCCGCGCCAGGGCGATCAGCTGCTGTACGTTCGAGACGGGCAGCGAAGGATGCGTGACGATCACCAGCGGCGCTTCAAGGATCTGGGTGACCGGCGCGAAGTCCTTCACCGGGTCATAGGACAGCTTCGGGTAGACCGCGGGTGCGACGGTGACGAAAGAGGACACGCCCAGCACCATCGTGTAGCCGTCGGGCGGCATCTTCGCGGCAATGCCCATGCCAAGGGTGCCGCCGCCTCCGGGCCGGTTGTCGATGACCACCGGCTGGCCCCAGGCTTCTGAAAGCTTCGGCGCGGTGGCCCGCGCGATGATGTCGCCGCCGCCTCCGGGAAGGACCGGCAGCAACCAGCGGACGGGCTTCGACGGATAGGTGTCGGCCTCGGCGCTGAGGACCGCAGTGGCCGGGAGCCCCAGCAGCAGGACCGCCGCCAGATGGCTGGCCCGCATCGGAAGGCGAAGTCCGTTCATTCCTTCCCCAGTCCGCTCGTCTTCACCACTGCAGCCCAGCGCGCGCGCTCGGCCTTCAGATAATCGGCGAACTGCGCCGAGGTTCCGCCGACCGGGTCCGAGCCCTGGTCTGCCAGTGCGCTTCTCACTGCCGGCAGGGCCAGCACATGGTTGAGCATCCTGTTCTGTTCCGACACGATCGCCGCGGGTGTCTGCGCGGGCGCCAGAACGCCGAACCATTGCACAGCTTCATATCCGGGCAGGGTCTCGGCGATCGCAGGTACCCTGGGCAAGGCGGCTGCACGCTTTGCCGTGGTCACCGCGAGTGCGCGCAGGCGGCCGCTGTTGATCTGGCCCATCACGGTCGGAAGACTGGGCAGCATCATCGTGACCTGGCCGCTGATCACTTCGGACATTGCCGGTCCGCTGCCCTTGTACGGGATATGCACGACCTCCAGCCCAGCCAGGTTGCGCAGGAGCTCCATCGAAAGGTGCGGCGAGCTGCCGTTTCCCGCCGATGCGTAGTTGAGCTGGCCCGGCCGGCTTCGCGTGAATGCCAGGAACTCGTCGAGCGTGCGTACCGGCAGCGAAGGATGGACCACCAGCACGTTCGGCACGGATGAGACCTGCAGCACTGCCGCGAAATCACGTTCGGACTCGTAGGGCAGGCGCCGCGCGAGGCTGGCGTTGATCGCGAAGCCGGATGACACCATCACGATCGTATAGCCGTCTGGCGCAGCCCGGGCTGCAGCTTCCACGCCGACGATGCTGGCCGCGCCCGGCCGGTTCTCGACCACGACCTGCTGTCCCCAGGCTTCCGACGCCTTGGGCGCGATGATGCGGGCCATCACGTCGGTGCCGCCGCCGGGCGCCGAGGGCACGATCATCCGGATGCTGCGCACGGGATAGGCAGTCGACTCGGCGCCCTGCACGCCGGGTGAGGCGAGCAGCGCAAGTGCGACCAGTACGCATGCCGGAACCACGCCGCCACTAACAGGATTCATCGCCATCGCTTGCCCTTTCATTCCGGTCGGAACCCGGCCTGCTTCACCATCTCCGCGAAGCGGCCGAGTTGTGCGTCGAAGAACTTCGCGAACGCGGCGGGCGTGCTGCCGTCCGGCTCGAGGTTCAGCCCGCGCAGCCGTTCGCGGGTCGTGGGGTCCATCACGCCGGCGCGGAATGCCTGCTGTATGCCCGCGGTGGTCGGCCCGGGCAGCCGCGCGGGCCCGAACACGCCATACCAGCTCATCGCATCGAGCTCCATGCCCTTTACCCCGGCTTCGGCCATCGTCGGCGTGTCCGGCAGGAACGTGGCTCGCGTGGAACCGGTGTAGGCGAGGGCGCGCAGCTTGCCAGCCGAGATCATCTGCATCGCCGTCGGTGGCGAAATGAACAGGATCTGTATCTCTCCCGCGAGCAGCGCGGTCATCGCGGGGCCCGTGCCCTTGTAGGCGATATGGACCAGGTCGGCGCCAGTGCGCGCCGCGAACATCGCGCCTGCGAGCTGGATCGGGCTGCCGATGCCGGGGGAGCCGAACGCGAACCGGCTGTCCGGCCGGCGCGCGAGTTCGATGAGCTCGTTCACCGAGCGTGCGGGCAGCGCGGGGTTGCTCACGAGGATGTAGGCCTCGCCCGAGCCGATGTTGGTCACCGGCGTGAAGTCGCGGCGCACGTCGAACGGCAGCTTCTTGTGGGTACTGGGATTGACGGCGAACGTCGCTGGCGTCACCAGCAGCGTGTAGCCATCGGGTGGTGCGCGTGCAACGAACTCCGATGCAATGTTCGTATTGGCGCCGGGCCTGTTGTCGACCACGAAGGCCTGTCCGGTCTGCGTGGTGAGCTGCGTCGCGAGGATGCGGGCGACCGTGTCGGGCGCACCCGTCGTCGTGCCCACCACGAGCCGCACCGGCCGGGCGGGCCATGCCTGCGCCGATGCGGCGCCGATCGTGAACCACAGGACGGCCGCGATCGTGGCCCGACGCAGGGCCTCGGGGCCGACGCCCGGCCCCGAGGGTCCGTTGGGAACTACGGTGCTCGCTTCATGCATGCGACAGCCACTCCTCCGGCGCGCCGCGCGGCGGATAAGGCACGGCAACGGGAAGATCCGCGGCCGATGACTGTCATGGCCCGACGGTACCTGTGAGAGGCATTATAGACTCCGGTTCCGGGGCAATTCCCGATGGAGGACAGGAAGACCATGAGCGCGCAGACCGCGAACACCATCGACGCCTTCGGCGATCCGCTTGCATTCAAAGTGGCGCAGGGCAGCCAGCGCCCGGCCGTCGTTCGCAACGAAGCCGGCACGGACGTGATCAAGGTCGAGGCGCGGCACCTGTCGCACCACCAGAAGGAAGCCGTGGTCACCGAAGGCGCGTCCGGCAGCGCGTGGCGCATCGCCAGCGACGAGGGTCCGCAGCTCGGCGGCACCAACCTCGCGCCCTTTCCGCTCGGGGTATTCAATGCGGGCCTGCACGGTGACCTCGTCAACCGCATCCTCGCGGTATCGAAGGCCATGCAGGTGCCGGTCGAGGGGCTGCAGGTGTACCTCGAGAATCGCTACAGCCTGACCGGGTCGTTCGTCCGCGGGGGCGCGGTCGGCGAAGCGGAGCCGACACGTATCCGCATCGCGCTGCGTTCGAGTGCAGGCCCCGCCGACGTCCTTGCGATGGTCAGGAAGGCGGTTGCTGCCTCCCCGGCCATGGCCGCGCTGCGCACGCCATTGGAGAACACGTTCGCGATCTACGTCAACGGGCGACGCCGAACCGTTTCCGCACTGGCGCCGTCCACTGCGCCCGATGCGTCCGATCCGTTCCTGGTCCATTCCCGGCCGCCGCGTCCACTCGACGCCAGTGCGGATTTCGCCGACCTCATCGTCAAGGGCGCGAACGAACCCGGGACACGCCCCCTGTCGCCGGCATCGCCGACCGGCCGCGTCGTGCGGCCGGTCATCGGAAACAGCCGCCTGGTCGATCCGGATGGGGTGGTCGAGACCGACACATACCTCGGCCTGCCCGGGTCGACACACTTCGCGATCCGTACGGACGAACGCGCCGGCCTCGGGTGCGAGGGCGACCAGGGTCCGTCCGGTCTTGCCTGCGTCGCGGCCGGCGTCGCGTTCTGCTACACGACGCAGCTGCTGCGCTACATCGAGAACATGAAGCTCGCGATCCGGGGCGTGCGCATGGTGCAATACACGCCGTACAGCCTCTCGGGCAGTGCAGGGGCTGGAGATCTCAAGGGCGTCGCACTGCCGGTGGACACCCATCTGTTCCTGAACGGGGAGGCCCCCGACGAGATCCACGAGAAGCTGCAGAAAATCGCTGCGGTGACGTGTTACCTGCATGCCTCACTGGCGGCCGGCCTGGCGCCGGAAGTCGCGGTCCAACTGAACGGCCAGCCGCTGCAGTGAATTGAAGCCACGAGACGTTTGCAATGCTGCATGACGCAGAACATGCGGCCAGGGGAGGAAGCGTGTCGACATGCGTGACGAACCGGCCTGCCAACGGGCTCCGGCGCCGTGCAACGCGTGCCGCCTGCCTGGGTGCACTCGCAGTGCTGGCGGTGCCTGCGCATGCCCAGGGAAGCGGCGACGCCTGGCCTTCGCGGCCAGTACGCGTGATCGTGCCTAACGCGCCTTCGGGCCTGGCGGATGTCACGACGCGGCTGGTGTCGGCCCGGCTCGCCGAAGTGCTGGGACAGCCGGTGCTGGTGGACAACCGCCCGGGTGCGGGCGGCACGATCGGCACTGCCGCGGCCGTCAAGGCGGCCCCGGACGGCTACACGCTGCTGTCGGTCTTCGACAGCCATGCAACCAATGCCCACCTGTTCCGGAAAATTCCGTACGACACGTTGAACGATCTCGTGCCGATCTCGGTGATGGTGCGCGGGCCGATCGCACTGGTGGTCAATCCCGGCGTGCCGGCGAAGACGCTGAAGGACCTGCTTGCGATCGCACGCAAGCGGCCGGGCGTGCTCAACAGCGGCGTCATCGGTCCCGGATCGCCGGCCCGCCTGCTTGTCGAGATGCTCGAGCTGTCGGCGAAGATCGAGGTGACCCAGGTCCCCTACAAGGGGGCGGCCAACGCGCTGACCGACCTGATCGGAGGCCAGATCGACGCGATGTTCGCCACGCCCGCCGCGATCTTCGGGCATGTGAAGTCCGGGCGCGTGCGCGCGATCGCGATCACGTCGTCCAGGCGCAGCCCGCTCCTTCCAGGCGTCCCGACGATGAACGAGACCTTGCCGGGTTTCGAGGCAGAGGTCTGGGTCGCGATGCTTGCGCCGGCCCGTACGCCGATTGCGCTGGTCCAGCGCATCCATGGCGACCTGGAGAAGGTGCTCGGGCAGGCCGACATGCGCGAGCGGCTGGCCGAGCAGGGGCTGGAAGCCGTGGCGAGCACGCCAGCGCAGGCGGACCAGTGGATCCGGACGCAGTACGAGCGCTGGGGTCGCGTCATCCGGGAGCAGAAGATCGTCGTCGAGTGACGATCAGTTGTTCCCGCAACGCCTCACTCGACCACCCGGCTCACTGCCCGCGTCGGCCCGCTCCAGCTCGGGATGTACGCCGCCTTGCGCCCGACGCCGCCACAGACTACCAGCAGCAGGTCTTCCTGCGTCTCGCCCACCGGCAGCCAGCCGCGTCCGAGGTCGAGGCCCTGCTCGGTGAGCGATCGGCGCATCGGTTCGCCCAGCCATTCGAGTGGCAGGCGCGCCCGTTCATGGATCAGTGACTTCACCTGCGCCTTGCTGCAGCCGCCGCGCTGGAACAGCGTGGCATGTTCGGGCGGCACCAGCAGGACCGGTTCTCCGCCACCCACTGCGCCGGCCGATCCGACGTTGCCGGCCGCGGGCATCGAGCCGGCGTAGGTCTGCGCAAGGTCTTCCGGGGCGCTGCTCGAGCTGTCGTTGATCTCGACGCTTCCCGCGGCCCCGAACACGGTCACCACGCCCTGTCCGGGATCGAAGCCGCGGTCGACATGCAGCGGTGACCACGGGCTCGACGCTTCGTTCTCCG
>CAMDXD010000246.1 GCA_945877995.1 Bordetella parapertussis | reverse complement strand
CCACGGTGGCGTCGGTCATGCGAAGGCCTCCGCGCTGCCCACCGCGGTCTTGTCACCGTCCTGGTTCTCGCACCAGACGTCGAGTCCTGCGCGCAGCCGTCCGTCCTGGCGGGTGACCGCCTTGACCTCGGCCCGTGGCGTGACCACGTCGCCCAGGTACAGCGGCTTGATCCAGCGCACCGAGATGCGGCCGCCCTGCACCCAGCCGTCGGCAAAGTGCATCGTCATCATCTCGTGAAGGAAGGCGAGCTGATTCTGTCCCGAGGCGATCGGCCGCGCCATGCCCACGGTCTTCGCCACCGCCGGGTCGCTGTGCACGTTGGCCACGCGATGCCAGATCACCCGCTCGAAGTCGACCATGTGCAGGTCGTTGATGGTCTTCGGCCGGCCGCTCAGGCGCTCGCCGGGCTCGAAGGCGGCTCGCCTTGCTGTTCCCATTTTCCAGATACCTCCGCAAACAGGGGTTTCGCCCGGGCGGCGGACATGCCGATCAGGCGGCTCTTCTCGATCAGGCGGGCGTCCTCGTCGATCGCCACCGACTCGACGACGATGTAGGGCTTGCCGCGGCGCTCATACTTGTCAACGACCGCCGCAGTGACGCGGATCGCGCGGCCAGGAACGACCGGGTTGAAGTATTCGCTGTCGGTGCCGGTGTTCATCAGCTTCGCCGGACCGTAGCGCTCGGTGAACGCACGCAGCGAATGGCGGCCGGCGACGGTGGGATAGACCGCGGAGGGGTCGTCGACGATGCGCCGGTACTCGTCCAGCATCTCGTGGGTGATCACGTACTCGAACGGGTCGAGCACTTCACCAACACACACATGCTCCCAGACCTCGTCGCTGGTCAGGTCCTTCATCGCTGCTCCTCCTGGCACTTCCGGTGCGGGTGGGCCCGCATCTGGTGGCGCCAGTAGGCGGCAAATGCGCTATGGTGTCCAATATATAATTGGACTCAGACTGATGCATCTGGAGTATCAGACGAGAGCGGGCCGGTGGAGCTGAAGACGATCCGTTACTTCATCGCCGTGGCCGAGGAGCTTCACTTCGGACGCGCTGCCCGACGGTTGCACATCTCGCAGCCGCCGCTCAGCAGGCAGATCGGCAACCTCGAGCGCGAGCTCGGGTGTCTGCTGTTCAGGCGCACCCGGCGCAGCGTCGAGATGACCGACGCCGGCCAGACGTTTCTCGCGCGTGCCCGTCCGCTGCTGGCCGGGATCGACGACGCCGCAGACGCGACCCGCCGGGCGGCACGTGGCGAGATCGGCCGCCTGTCGATCGGGTTCTTCATCGGCGCGACCTATCGCCTGCTGCCTGATGCATTGCGGGTGTTTCGTTCGCAAGCACCGCAGGTCGAGGTGGTGTTCCACGAGATGCGCATCACCGCGGTACCGGCGGCCATCGCTTCCGGTCTGATCGATGTCGGCTTCTTGCGCCCGCCGGTGGCCGACCCCCTGATCGCGACAGAAGTGCTGCTGCGCGAGCCGTTCGTCGCGGCGCTCCCCATCGGTCACCCGCTCGCGCAGCGCCGCCGGCTGCGGCTGATCGACCTGGCAAACGAACGGTTCGTGATGTTCACGCCCGGCCCATCGGTGCTCTACAGCCAGATCCTGGCTGCCTGCAATCAGGCAGGCTTCACGCCGCAGGTGTCGTACGAGGCGCAGCACCCCGAGACGCTGCTCGGCCTGGTGCGCTCGGGGGCGGGCATTGCCCTGGTCGCGTCATCGATCGAGCGGCGCGGTGATCCAGGCATCGCATTCCGTCGGGTCACCGGGTCGCTGCCGCTGGCCGAGATCGCGGTGGCCTGGCGCGCCAGCGATCCGCCGCCGCTGGTGCGCACCTTCCTCGCTGCCGTGCGCTCGGCTACTTGATCAGCCCGAGCTGCTTCAGCAGCGCACCGTAGACCAGGCTGTCCTTGTCCATCGATGCCATGAAGCCTTCGGTGTCGAACGAGTCCGCCCACTGGTTCTTCGCCAGTTCGTTCTTCCAGGCAGCGCTCTGAACCATCTTGCGCAGGGCATCGCGCCAATACTGGACGACCGCCGGCGGCATCTCGGGCGGACCGTACAGGCCACGCCAGTTCTCGACAACGACGTCGTAACCCTGTTCGGCGAACGTCGGTAGCTTCTGGAAGCGTCCGGCAAGCCGCCGGGGTGAGGTGACTGCGAAGGCGCGCATCCGCCCCGCCTCGACATGAGTGATCACGTCGAGCCCGCCCATGCCGACATCGACATGGCCGCCGAGCACGGCGCTGTTCGAGTCCGCGCCCGAGTAGGGTACGTAGTTGATCTTCGACGCGTCCGCACCCACGGCCCTGGCGAACAGCGCCGCCGTGATGTGGTCCGGGCTGCCGAGCGAGGCACCACCGAAGGTGAGCGCGGACGCGTCCTTGCGCAGGGCCGCCTCGATGTCCTTCAGCCCCCGGATCGGTGACTCGTTGCGCACCACCATCATCGTGTACTCGGAGTACACCTTGGCGATCGGGGTGAGGTTTCGGTACGAGTGCGGCGTGCCCAGCATCAGCGGTGTGATCACCGGGTGCATGCCGGTACCGAGCAGCGTATAGGCATCACCCTTGCGCTGCACGAGCAGCGCCATGCCGATGGCTCCGCCCGCACCGGGCCGGTTCACGGTCAGCACCGGCCGGGACACCAGGTTCTGGTCGACCAGCAACTGCCCGATCGTGCGCGCGAACTGGTCGACGCCGCCGCCCGGCGCGAACGGGACGATCAGCTCGATGTTGCGCGCGGGGTAGTCTGCAGGTGCGGCGCGGGGCGCTTCGGCGGCGCGGGCGATGCGCGCGGTCAGGACTGCAAGCGGTGCCGCGCCCAGTGCGGCGGCGAGACGACGGCGCGCGCTCCGGGCGCGCTGGGGCATTTCGTTATCCATGCTTCCTCCTCCACGGCGTACTGCTTTTTAGTTGTCTGTCCGGCCTTGCTAGATGACGCCATCCTGCCTGAGTGCGGCCAGCCGGTCGGCATAGCCGAGCGCGCCCAGGATTTCGCTTGTGTGCTGTCCGAGCAGCGGCGCCGGTGTCCTTACGCTGCCCGGCGTCTCCGACAGCTTCACCGGCACCCCGATCACGCTGATCTCGCCCGCGGTCGGATGCTTCTGCTTGACGATCATCTCGCGCGCGAGCACCTGCTCGTCGACCACCATCTGGCCGACATTGTTCACCGGGGACGCGGGCACGCCCGCCTTTACCAGCAGGTCGACCCAGTGCTGGACCGGATGCGTGCGATACAGCGGCGCGATAATGTCGTGCAGCGCATCTGCGTTGACAGTGCGCGCGTCGCGCGTAGCGAACCGCGGATCCTCGGTCAGGTAGCGCACATCCATCGCATCGACGAAGCGCTCCCACAGTGCCGGGTAGCTCGCGAAAACGGTGACATAGGCGCCGTCCGAGCAGCGGAAGAAGCCGGACGGGGCGTTGGCATCATTGCGGCCGGTCTGTGCGACCCAGTCACCCTTCACATGGAAGTGCTGGGCGACCGGGCTCGCCATCAGCGAGATGCCGGCCTCTACCAGCGACATGTCGACATGCTGGCCACGGCCAGTCTTGAGCCGCCGGATGTAGGCCGACTGGATGCCATGGCTTGCCCACATCGAAGCGACGACATCGCACAGCGCATAGCCCATCGGCACCGGTGGCCGATCATCGATGATCGTCGTCGCGGCAAGGCCGCTCTCGGCCAGCGCGATCATGTTCACCCCGGCGAGCTTCGATCGTGGGCCAGTGTTACCGTAGCCAGACAGCGATGCGTATACCAGCGCGGGATTCACCTCCCTCAATGCCTCGTAGGTCAGGCCGAGCTTGTCCATAAGGCCCGGCCGGAAATTCTGTATCAGGATGTCGGCAGTGCGCACCAGATCGATGAACACCGCCTTGCCCGCAGGCTTTTTCAGATCGATGGTCACGCTCTTCTTGTTCCGGTGCAGCATCATGAACAGGACGCTCTCGCCGTTGACATAAGGGTAGCCGCCGCGCGCTTCGGTCTTCTGGCGCGGGTTCTCGATCTTGATCACTTCCGCGCCCATGTCGCCGAGCATCATTCCGCAGTAGGGCCCGGCCCAGGCATGGGTCAGCTCGATCACACGCACGCCTTCGAGTGCTCCGTCGCTCATGCTGCGTCCCCCTTCTCGCCCACCCAGCTGCGGCGTGCCGACGGCTGTCCTGCGTTCACCGTGCCAGCGGACGTCTTGCGGCCGTTCTGGTTCTCGCACCACACCTGCGCGGTGACACGCGGCGCGCCGTCGACATCGTTGACCTCGGTCACCAGGCCGTTGGCCGTCAGCACGTCGCCGGCATAGACCGGATGGATGTAGCGCACGGAGATCTTGCCGCCATAGACCCAGCTGTCGCCGAAGTTGCGTTCGAGCATCTCATGCAGGAAGGCCATCTGGTTCTGGCCGGAGGCGATCGTACGGGTAATCCCGTCGGCCTGGGCCGCCTTCACGTCGGTATGAGAGTTCTGCCCGCGGTCCCAGACGACCTTCTCGAACTCCACCATCATCGGGTCGGTGACCTCGTGCGACACTGGCACGAGGCGGTCGTCGACGTTCAGCGGTGCCGGCATCATGCGCCCCACTTCTGTGCGATCGTGCCGTGCGCGGCGTCTCGTCCGACCTGCCGGGCGTGCCCGACGAGGCGGCTCTTCTCTATCAGGCGCCCGTCCTCGTCCGTGGCGATTGCTTCGACGATGATGTACGGCTGGCCGCGGCGGATGTACTTGTCGGCGATGCGGCCGTGGATCGTGATGCGCTTGCCGGCGACCGGCGGGTTGAAGTATTCGGAATCGTGGCCCATGTTGGGCACCCGCATCACCGCCTTGTACTTGCGGTAGAACAGGTTGGCCGGGTGGCGGGCCGCCACCGTCGGATACGCCGCATGAGGGTTGCCGACGACCCGCCGGTAGTCGTCGACCATCTTCGACGTCAGTACGTAGTCAAGCGAACCCAGATCTTCGCCGATCGGGATCGATGCCCAGACCGGGCCGCCAATCGCCGCGTCGTCGGTTGCTTCGTCCATCGCTTCCTCCTGTTGCTGCGGTGATTCATACAGCGCCACTTTCATGATGGCTGCCGCCGTCTGCCTGCCCTACACTGCCACCTCACGACTTCAGCGTCGCTCCGCGATCGCGCTCAACCGTATCTGCAACCCGCTCTGCAGATGCGCGCGTACCGCCTTTTCGGCGCGAGCTGCACTTCTCGCGCGGAACGCCTGCAGGATCTCCCAGTGTTCGTCGACCGCGCTCTTCAGGTCCTCGCGGCGGTTCGAACTGCTGCCCAGGCCGCGAAACAGTTCAATCTGGTGCTGCATGCCCTCGATCACCTGAATCAGGCGCGTGTTTCCGGACGCGCGAATGAACAGGTTGTGAAAGTCACGCCCGAGCAGGCGCCATTGCGATGGTTCTTCCTGCCGAAGTGCGGGGCGCGATCGGTAGCGCCTTAGCTGCGCTTCGTGATGATCGAGATCGGCTGCTGCGATCAACGGGCAGCTCAGGCGCGCGGCGAGTGGCTCGAGGGCCTCGCGCATCTGGTAGATCTCGACCATGTCTTCAAGCATGTAGGACGCGACAAATGCGCCCTTGCCTTCCACGGCGCGCGTCAGACCTTCGCGCTCCAGCCGCATGATCGCCTCGCGTACCGGTGTGCGGCTCACGCCGAGTCGCTCGGCCAGCTGCCGCTCGACCAGCGGCTCGCCGCCGGCGAGTTCACCGCTGAGGATCATCAGCTTCAGCCGGCTGTAGGGGCCGGTGTCAGAGCGGATATGCGAGGCCCGGCGGGTGGTCGATGTGGACATGCCATTACCATACTGGTGGTATACCAAGGCAGTCAAGCCGTTGAACTCGCGACATTGGAACGGGTGTCCTCGTTCAACCATGATCGGCTGCTCGGTTCCATCGGGCACCTCTCTCCGGCAGCGGCAGCGCGCAACTACTATCAGCAACTCGAACGGTCCGCCGTGACGGCCTGACTCGCACCAATGAGCCTCCGCCAAACCACCAGATGCACTGCGCCATTGACCACTCGCCGGACCGAGGCTATAAATCCGGTCATGAGCGCGAACCCGTTTGTTGCTATCCAGATCGGCCCCAACAGTTTCCTGGAGGAGGGCACCGACAACGTGCTCGACATCCTGCAGGAGCGCGGCGCCATCAATGCCCTGCTTCTGGCGAGCCACTCGTTCTGCTACGGCACGGCCGGCAGGGCACAGTACCGCTTCCCGGACCACGGGGCGCAGGAGCCTGACCATATGCAGGGCGGCTCTTTCATCC
>CAMDXD010000245.1 GCA_945877995.1 Bordetella parapertussis | reverse complement strand
CAGCCGCTGCGGATCGAGTCGCTGGAAGGCGCGTAAGACGTCTTCGCGGGTGACCCGTGCGACCAGCTTCGACCACTGCGACAGCCAGTCGACCGGCAGGTCGTAGAAACCGATCGCCGACACCAGGTCGAGCACTTCGCGGTTGGTATCGATGCGCAGCGGGAAGCCGTTGACCAGGTTGCGCCGGGCGTTGCCCAGCTCCTGCTCGGTCGGTCCTTTGGAGAGGAATTCGAACAGCACGCTGCGCACCACGGCGAGCGCCTCGTCGGTCTGGTCGCGGCGCGTCTGCAGGGCGATCTGGAACGGCCCGCGATCGAGCCAGGGCTGCAGCGAACTGAACACGCTGTACGCGAAGCCGCGCTTCTCGCGGACTTCGACAGTCAGGCGCGACGCGAATCCACCACCGCCGAGCACATGGTTGCCGACCAGCAGGGCGAAGTAATCGGGGTCGCTGCGGCTTGCGGCCGGCATACCGATCAGGATATGGCTCTGCAGCGACGGATGCGGTACCCGGCGCAACTGCGCCGCCGCGAGCGAAGGGACCGGCGGCAGCGTCGGGCGAACGCTGCCGGCAGGCAACGCGCCGGCGACCTGGCGTGCGATCTCGCCGGCCTCCGCCCGCGACACGTCGCCGACGATGGATACGACCGCCGATACCCCGCTGTAGAAGCGGCGTCGGAAGTCGACGATCGTGTCGCGCGTCAGCGCACGCACGCCGTCGGCATCGCCGAGCGGCCGCGAGGCGTACGGATGATTGCCGTAGGCGGCGGCGAAGAACTGACGGCTGGCGATGATCCCCGGCCGCGTCGCCTCTTCGCGCAGGTTGGTGCCGATGCGCGTGCGCTCGCGCTCGAGCGCGGCCAGGGGGAACTCCGGGCTCTGCACGACCTGGGCGAACACGTCCAGCGCCTGCGTCCGTTCGAGGCGGGACGACAGCGTGCGCAGCGCGAAACCGGCGCGGTCCACGTCGATGCGCCCGGACAGCTGCGCCCCGACATCGCCGAGCCGGCGCGCGATTTCATCCTCACCCAGCCCGCCGGCGCCGAACCGGGCCAGGTGCTGGGTCATCGCAGCGAGCCCTGAGCGCTCGGACGGGTCGAAGCCGGAGCCGGCGCGGAACTCGACCGCAACGTCGAGGATGGGCACGTCGCGCGCCTCGACGAACAGTACGCGCGCGCCGTTGTCGAGCGTCCAGGCCTGGACCACGGGACCGTTGCCGGCCCGAACCGGCAACGCGATCGCCAGCAGGAGCAGGAACGGCAACCGCAGCGCGCCCGCCCGGAACCGGCTGGCGTCAGTCGACATGCCGGGCATCCTTCGGCGGCGGCAGCGCCGGCCTGCGCTGCCCGCCCGCCGTCGGCTCGAGGACCGCGACGGTCATGCGATCCTCGACCAGATAGCGCCGGGCGACCTCGCGCACCTGTTCGGCCGTCACCGCGCGCGTGCGCGCAACGAAGCGATCGAACACCCGTGCCGAATGGCCGACCATCTCGGCCTGCCCGATACGGCTCGCCTGCGTGAACATGGAATCCTGCTGGAACAGGTGCTGCGCGACCAACTGGGTCTGCGCGCGCGACAGCTCGTCGGCGGCGATACCCTCCCGCGCCACGCGGCCGATCTCGGTGCGGATCGCCGCCTCCAGCTCGGAGACGCTGCGCCCTTCGCCCGGCGCCGCACTGATCACGAAAAGTCCTGGGCCGCGCTGGAATTTCTCGTAGCTGGCCTCGGCCGAACCGGCAACGCGCGACTCGCGCACCAGCAGGCGCGGCAGCCGCGCGACTTCACTGGCATCGAGCACAGCCTCGAGGACTTCGAGCGCATAGGGTTCCCAGTCGCGGTCGGCATCGCGCAGCACC
Source organism: Bordetella parapertussis (assembly GCA_945877995.1). Taxonomy (GTDB): domain Bacteria; phylum Pseudomonadota; class Gammaproteobacteria; order Burkholderiales; family CAIKXV01; genus CAIKXV01. The sequence goes on along the minus strand of CAMDXD010000245.1, from coordinate 4,443 downwards.
GGCACGGGGAAGCCGAGCATCAGGAACGGGCTCTGCGCCGTACCCTGGAAGGTCACGCGGCGCGTGCCGCGCTGCTCCGGTTCGGCCTGCGGCGAGCGACGCGGCAGCGGCCGCGCAACCAGGCGCCCGAAGTGCCGGTTCGCAAGCCGGAATACCTGCTCGGCATCGACGTCGCCGACCACGACCAGCACCGCATTGTTGGGCGCATACCAGCGGCGGTAGAACTCGCGTGCATCGTCGACGGTCAGATTCTCGAGGTCGTTCATCCAGCCGATCACCGGGGTGCGGTACGGGTGTACGGTGAACGCGGTCGCGTACAACTGCTCGAACAGCGCGGCGCGCGGCCGGTCGTCGGTGCGCCAGCGGCGCTCCTCCATCACCACCTGCATCTCGCGGGCGAACACCTCGGGCTGGATCGCCAGGCTCGCCATGCGCTCGGCTTCGAGTTCGAGGACGGTCCCCAGGTCCTTGGCCGACAGCTGCTGGTGGTAGGCGGTGTAGTCGCGTCCGGTGAATGCGTTGTCGCGGCCGCCGATCTGGGCCACCCGCCGCGAGAACTCGCCGTCGGCCAGGCGCCGGGTGCCGCGGAACATCATGTGCTCGGTGACATGCGCGAGCCCGGTCAGCCCGTTCACCTCATCGATGCTGCCCACCCGGTACCAGACCATCGACGTGACGACCGGGGCGCGCCGGTCTTCGCGCACGACGATCTTCATGCCGTTGTCGAGCACGCGTTCTATCGTGCCTCGGGAGGACGATCCGGAAGCCAGCAGGGCCGTGCCGAACAGGACTGCGACCATCGAAAGCCGACCGGTCAGGCGCGCACACGACCGCAGGGGAATGGAAACTCGTAACATCGCCTATTGGTTCGTCACCCGAGCCGCCTTCGGTTTGATTCGACAAGGGGAAGTATGTTTGGTTTCCTGAAGCCGGGCAAGGAAGCACCCGCGTCCAAGGACGAACCGTCGCAGGACGGCGGCATGCCCCAGGCACCCGCAGAGGCGGCAGCGCCAGCGCGCCCGGGGTGGGCCGAACGGCTCAAGGCGGGCCTGCGCGCGACACGCGAACAGCTCAACCGCAGCGTCGGCGGCGCGCTCGGTGCGCCGATCGGCGAGGTGGGCGGCCAGATCGCCGGGGTGTTCGGGCTCGGCCGGAAGATCGACGAGGCACTGTTCGAAGAACTCGAGACCGCGCTGCTGGCAGCCGATGTCGGGGTTGGCGCCACCCAGGTGCTGCTCGAAAACCTGCGCCAGCGCGCGCGCAAAGAGGCGCTGACCGATGCCGTGCAGTTGCAGTCCGCGCTGGCGGACGCGATGACCAGCCTGCTCGCACCGCTCGCGAGGCCGCTGGACGTCGGCACGCACAAACCCTTCGTCATCATGCTCGCCGGGGTCAATGGCGCCGGCAAGACCACTACCATCGGCAAGCTCGCCGCGCGCTTCCGCGCGGAAGGACGCAGCGTGCTGCTGGCCGCCGGCGACACATTCCGCGCCGCCGCGCGCGAGCAGCTGGAAGCCTGGGGCGAGCGCAACGGCGTCACGGTGATATCGCAGCAGTCGGGCGATCCGGCCGCGGTGATCTTCGACGCCATCCGCGCAGCCCAGGCTCGTGGCATCGATGTCGTGCTGGCCGATACCGCAGGCCGGCTGACGACCCAGATGCATCTGATGGACGAGATCCGCAAGGTCAAGCGCGTGATCGGCAAGGCGCTGGAAGGCGCCCCCCACGAAGTGCTGCTGGTCCTGGACGGCAACACCGGCCAGAACGCGCTGGCCCAGGTGAAGGCATTCGATGCGGCGCTCGGCGTGACCGGGCTGGTCGTCACCAAGCTCGATGGCAGCGCCAGGGGCGGCGTGCTCGCCGCGATCGCGCGTGAGCACCCGGTACCGATCCGTTATATCGGCATCGGCGAGGCGATAGACGACCTGCAGCCGTTCGAACCGCGCGAATTCGTCTCCGCGCTGTTCGACTGAAAGCCGGCACGGATGATCGAACTCGACCGGGTCGGGAAGCGCTATCCCGCCAGCCAGGGCGGCGATGGCCATGACGCGCTGAAGTCGATCACGCTGTCGATCGAGGGTGGCGAGTTCGCGGTGGTCACCGGTCATTCGGGCGCCGGGAAAAGCACGCTGCTGAAGCTGATCGCCGGTATCGAGCTGCCGACGGCCGGCACGGTGCGCATCGACGGGCAGGACCTTGCCGGGTCGCGCCGCGCCCTGCCCTTCATCCGGCGCCGGATCGGCCTGATCTTCCAGGACCACAAGCTGCTGTACGACCGTAGCGTCTTCGACAACGTACAGTTGCCGCTGGACATCATCGGCTTTCCGCCACGGGAGGCGGCAAAACGGGTGCGCGCCGCACTCGACAAGGTCGGCCTGCTGTCGCGGGAGCGGGAGCGCCCGGTCACGCTCTCCGGCGGGGAGCAGCAGCGGCTGTGCATCGCGCGTGCGATCGTGCACCGGCCATCGCTGCTGCTGGCCGACGAGCCGACCGCCAACCTCGACATGGACTACGCACAGGACATCGTCGAGATCCTGCGTTCGTTCCACCAGGTCGGCGTCACGGTGGTGGTATGCACCCACGACCTGATATCGCTGCGCATGGCCAGGCCGCGGGTGATCTCGCTGTCGCGCGGCATGCTGGCCAGCGAGAGCGCACCATGAGCTGGCCGCGATGAAGGCCTGGCTCAACCAGCACCGACGCGCGCTCGCGATCACCGCCGGGCAGGCGGCACGGGCACCGTTCGCCCACCTGTTCCAGGTGCTGGTGATCGGCGTGGCGATCCTGCTGCCGCTGCTGCTGCACCTGGCCGTGCAGAACCTGCAGCGCCTGGGGAGCACGGCCCAGGCCGATGCGCGCATCGCGCTCTACCTGGCCCCGGAGGCGACGGGCAAGGACGCCGACGGCATCGCGGCACGGCTGAAGGCGCATGCGCAGGTAGCCGGCTACCGATTCGTGTCCCGAGAAGAAGCGATCAAGGACCTGCGCCGAATCCACGACATCGCCGACCTCGTCGATGCGCTGCCGAAGAACCCGCTGCCGGATGCGTTCATTGTCCGCGCGAAATCGACCGATCCCGGCGAGATCGATGCGCTGCGCCGCGAGGCGGCGAAATGGCCGAAGGTAGCGCTGGTACAGCTCGACTCGGACTGGGCGGCACGGCTCGATGCCGGCCTGCACCTTGCCCGCGTGCTGGCCGCCGGGCTGGCCGCACTGCTCGCGGGCGCCCTGCTTGCCATCGCATTCAACACGATCGGCCTGCAGGTGGCGAACCGGCGCGAGGAAATCGACGTCTGCCAGCTGATCGGTGCTACCCAAGGCTTCATCCGGCGGCCTTTTCTGTACGCTGGCACCTTGCAGGGAGCCGCTGGCGGACTGATCGCCTGCGCGCTGACCGCGCTTTGCGTGGCCTGGGTGAACCGTCAGTTGCCCGGCCTCGCGGCACTTTACGGAACGGAACTGGTCGTACAGCCCGCATCCCTCCCCGATGTCCTTGCCGTGACTGGTTTCGCTGCGTTACTCGGCTGGCTGGGTGCCTGGCTGGCAGTCTCGCGGCACCTCTGGCGCAACGGGCCGAGCTGACCCGAAAACACCACCCAAAATCTACAACTCATTGATCCAGCGCAAGATCGAATGGCCGGAAAAATGGAGAATGAAGCTCGTAAAGTCGTTCCTGGTGGATTTTGTCGAGATTGCGGCGCACCATTAGCACTCACCTGTGTTAAGTGCTAAAATTGTCTCATTCAGAGCCGTTCAGTGTCATGTATCTGACCCGCGTTGTGGGTCTTTCGTCCAAGGAGGCGCATCCATGACCACCGCTGCCGCTTTCCCCGCTGCCGCCCTTCCCGCCGTCGCGCATCCGCTGTTCGCCACCGCGCTGCCGTCGATCGCGGCCGGCAGTCTCGAAACCTACATCCAGACGGTCAACCGCCTGCCGATGCTCACGCTCGAGCGCGAGACGGAACTCGCGCGCAAACTGCGCGACAACGACGACCTGTCCGCCGCGCGTGAGCTCGTGATGTCGCACCTGCGCGTGGTGGTGTCGGTCGCGCGGGGCTACATGGGCTACGGGCTGCCCCAGGCCGACCTGATCCAGGAAGGAAACATCGGCCTGATGAAGGCAGTCAAGCGCTTCGACCCGGAACGCGGCGTACGGCTGGTCTCGTTCGCGGTGCACTGGATCCGCGCCGAGATGCACGAGTACATCCTGAAGAACTGGCGGATCGTGAAGGTCGCGACCACCAAGGCCCAGCGCAAGCTGTTCTTCAACCTGCGCAGCATGAAGCAGGCGCACGGCACGCTCGGCCAGGCAGAAGTCGCCAGCATGGCGAAGACCCTGGGCGTGCGCCAGCAAGACGTCGTCGAGATGGAGACCCGGATGGGCGGGCACGACCTGTCGCTCGAGCCCGTCGGCGGTGACGACGACGAGTCGTCGTTCGGACC
>CAMDXD010000244.1 GCA_945877995.1 Bordetella parapertussis | reverse complement strand
CCCTGTCCACCTGCGCCTTCGGCAGCACGTCTTCGGCCAGGCCGCGAAACTTCGCCTCGAGGTCGGCATCGGTCTGCGGCCGCTTCAGGCTGCCGATGGCCGCCTCGACGTACTTGCTCAGGCTGCGGCCGTCCTTGAGCTTCACCTCGACCAGGGTCTGGTCTTCGTGCATCGTGGCGTCGACCACCGCGGTGACCTTGTCGCGCAGCGCGACCACCTTCGCGTCGCGCACCACCGCATCGCTGTATTCGCGTTCGCCAGCTGCACCGTAGATGAAGCCTGCCGCGGCAGAGTGGTAGACGCTGAACTTGCCTTCGAGGCCGGTCTGCGGCGTCTTCTTGCCGGTGAGTTCGAGCACCAGCGGATGCACCTTGGCCAGCACCGACTCGATCTCGTCGCCAGCCAGCTGGTGTTCGTTGCGCAACTGCACGCAGGCATCGATGATCGGGTGGATCACGATGCCGCAGGCGAACGGTTTGTAGGTATTGAGGTCGATCTCGAAGGTCTTGCCCAGGCCGTCGATGATCTGCGAGGGATCGAACCTGGTCGAGAGAACGTGCGCGAAGCCGCGCGGCGCCTCGATGCCGCGGTTCGAACTGGTGAAGTTCTTCTCGGCGAGCAGCGCGGACATCAGGCCGTTCTTCGCGGCATTGCCCGGGTGGAACGGCTTGCACATGGTGCCGAACATCTCGCGCAGGCCGGAGGACTGGGTGGCGGCGATACCCAGCGCCCAGACCATCTGCTGTTCGGTGAGGCCGAGCAGCTTGCCGCAGGCGGCGGCCGCGCCCATCACGCCGGCGGTGCCGGTGATGTGCCAGCCGGTGTCGTAGTGGTTCGGGTACACCGAGTTGCCGATCCGGCACTCGACCTCGACGCCCAGCACCAGCGCGTGCACGAAGTCTTCGCCACTGACCGGACGGTGCTCGGCCAGGGCCAGGATCGCCGAGCACACCGGCCCGGCCGGATGGATCACCGTCTTCAGATGGGTGTCGTCGAAGTCGAACATGTGCGAGCTGATGCCGTTGAGCAGCGCGGCATGCAGGATGTCGAGCCGTTCGCCTCGGCCGAGCACCGAGGCCTGGGCTGCGCCTGCCATCGGCGCGAGCGCGGCCAGCGCGATTTCCATGCCCTCATGGTGCGAGCCGCCGATCGCGCAGCCGAGCCAGTTGACGAAGGTGCGTGTGGCATGGTGCCGGGTGGCGACCGGGATCGATTCGAAACGCGACTCGACGACATAGCGGGCGAGGATTCGGGTGACTTCTTCCATGTACGGCTCCTGGCATGCGGGTGGCACGCGGCGCGCGATCCACGGCGCGCGACGGGCGTGAAAAAGCCGCGATTCTACCGAACCGCGGCTTCGGGGTACTGCCAGCTGGGAATCAGACGGTTTCAGGCATCTTCGTCCGGGTGGCGAACTGCGACGACGACAGGGTGCCTTCGGCGACGCCGTTGGCCACCGTCTCGTCCGGGAAGATCAGCTCGACCTTGTTGCCGACCGGGTCTTTGGTGAACACCTGGTAGGCATTGGTCGACACCAGTTGCTCTTCGTATTCGACGCCGAGGGCCTTGATGCGCGAGCGGTAGTCGTCAACCCCGACGCAGTGGTAGGCGGTGTGGTCGTAGCCCGAATGCGCCTCGTCGATGCCGGTCCAGTCTTCCGGGAAGCGGACGACGACATGGAGCAGCGGGTGGTCGCCGTCGTACATCCAGATGCCCTCTGACGGAAACGGCGGCCGATAGCCGACCTTCAGGCCCAGCAGCCCTTCGTAGAACGTCTCGATCTTCGGCAGGTCCGAACGGCGGCAGCCGATGTTGATGTGATGCACGGGAACGCGCGACTGGGTCATGTCTGTCTCCTCGGGGTCGCGGCATGGTCTGGCCGCGGTTGGATGATGTCCGGCTATGCACTCTACTCCCGCAGCGCCGGGAGCTCAAATGATGCTGGCCGTTGCCGCGCTGCATGGATCGGGCTGGCGGGCTCAGTCGATCCGGACTTTTGCCGTCTTCACGACCTTGGCCAGCTTCTCGATCTCGGAACGGATCATCGCGCCGAACGCGTCCGGGGTGCTCCCGGCAATGTCGGCACCGACCCCGGTCAGCCGTTCGCGCACGTCCGGCTCTTTCAGGATGCGCACCAGTTCGGCGTTGACGCGGTTGATGATCTCGCGCGGCGTACCTGCCGGCACCAGGATGCCGTTCCAGGAATTGTTGGCGTAGCCCGGCAATCCGGACTCGGCCACTGTAGGCACGCCCGGCAGCACCGGCGAGCGCGTCTCGGTGGTCACCGCCAGCGCACGCAGCCGGCCGCTGCGGATGTGTGGCGTCGCGCTGATCGTGTTCTCGAACTGCATCGAGGTCTGGCCGCCGAGCAGGTCCATCAGGGCCGGCGCGGAGCTCTTGTAGGGCACATGCACCATGTCGAGCCCGGCCAACTGCTTGAACATCTCGCCGGAGATGTGCCCGAGGCCACCCGAACCGGACGAGCCGAAGGTGAGTTCGCCGGGACGCTTCCTTGCCAGCGCGATCAGTTCCTTCACCGACTTCACCGGCAGCGACGGGTTGACCACCAGCACCGCCGGGGAACTGGTCAGGTGGATCACCGGCGCGAAGTCCTTGAGCATGTCGAACGGCAGCTTGTAGAGCGACGGGTTCACCGCGATCGTGCCGACTGTCGCGATCACCCAGGTGTAGCCGTCGGGCGGGGACTTCACCGCCAGTTCCATGCCGATGTTGCCATTGGCGCCGCCGCGGTTCTCGACCAGGACCTGCTGGCCCCAGGACTCGGTCACCTTCTGCGCCAGCAGCCGTGCGGTCTGGTCGGTCGGGCCGCCCGGGGTGAACGGACAGATCAGGCGGATGGGCTTGGCCGGGAATGCCGGCTGGGCTGCGGCTGAAAAAGGTAACAGCAGCGCGGCCGACGCGAGCAACAGCAGGCGCGCGGCATCCTGTCGCGGAACGGGTGCTCTCATGTTCTCCTCCTTCGGAGCGTTGTCCTTGTTTGCCGAGGACTTTAACCCGTCAATCGAGCGGGGAGAACCCCGCGCCGACGATTGCCTCGCGACCGTCTGCAGACAGCAGCAGGTCGTGGAAAGCCTGGCCGAGCGCGGGCTCGGCCGCATGGGCCGCGCGCGCGACACCGTAGGCGGTGATCACCTGCAGGTCGCCCGGGATCTCGGCCAGCAGGTCGATCGTCGGGATCGGCTTGATCTCGCTCACCTGGGTGACGCCGATCGAGCCCGGGATGCGCTGCTCGCCGAGCCAGGTCATCGACACGTTGCCGTTCGGGAAGTGGCGAATGCGGTCGGAGAGCGCGTCGCGGATGCCCAGCTTGATCAGTGCATTGTCGAAATTGCGCCCGGCAGATGCGATTGTCGGGTCCGGATAGACCACCAGCGTGGCAGACAGCATCGTCGCGCGCAGCGCCTCCGGCGTGGACACGTCCACCGGCGGATGGCCTTTCGGCACGACCACGCCCATGCCGACCCGGCCGAGCGTGCGCTGCGAACCCGGCACGACCCATCCAGTGGCCGCGAGGTCGTCGAGCATTTCGGGGGTCAGCAGGATCACATCGGCCGGTTCGCCGGCGAGCACGCGGGCCTTCTGCTGGCCGACCGCGCCAAAGGTCGCCGACAGCCGCGCGCCCGATGCCTTCTCGAACGCCGGGGTCAGTCCGGTCACGACCGCCTGCATCGCGCCGGCACTGATGACGTGGAGCGTCTTCATCTCAGGCCTTCACTTCGTTGACCAGCGGCTGTCCCTTGCACCACAGGTCGAGGTTGTTCAGGAAGATCGACGCGACACGCGACTCGTTGCCGTCCGAGGTCGACGAGTTGTGCGGCGTGCAGATCACGTTCGGCATATCCCATAGCGGCGATTCGGCCTGCAGCGGTTCGGTCTCGAACACGTCGAGGAAGGCGCCGCCGAGGTGGCCGGAGCGCAGCGCGGCGATCAAGTCCTGCTCGACCACTACCGGGCCGCGCGCGACGTTCATCAGGTGGGCACCCCTGGGCAGCAGCGCCAGCCGGCGTGCATCGATCATGCCGCGCGTCTCGTCGCTCAGCGGGCAGCAGAGCATCAGCCAGTCGGTCTTCGGCAGCAGTTCGTCGAGCTTCGACGGATGCACGATCTCGTCCACCACGTCGTCGGGCCGCTTCGGGCTGCGCCGCACGCCGATCACCTTCAGGCCGAGGGCCTTGGCGATCGGCGCGGTGAAGCCGCCGATCGAGCCGACGCCGACGATGACCATCGTCTGTCCGCGCAGGTCCTTCGGGGCCTCGGTGTCACGCAGCGCATGCCACTTGTGGGCGCGCTGCGCCGGCAGCCATTTCATGAAGCCGCGCGACAGCATAAGCATCGCGCCGATCGTGGTCTGGGCGATCGGCTCGGCATGGGTGCCGGCACCGGTGGACACGCGCACGCCGCGTGCCATCAGTTCGCCGTAGATCGGTCGGTCGATGCCGGCGCTGGCGATCTGCAGCCACTTGAAGCCCTTCGACTGGTCGATCGGCTTGAAGAAGTGTGGGCAGGCCTCCGGCACCGGCTCGTAATGCCCGGCATGCGACATCGAACCGAAGCGGATGTCGCGCGACAGGAAGCCGGCGTCGATGCGCGAGGCGATCTCGTCGGGCAGGTAGACGAGCTTCGGGTCGAGTCGCACCAGTTCGAACGTCGTGTTGTTGTCCTTCTCGATCTGCGCCAGCCGCGTGGCGTGTTCGTCGATGAAGTTCTTCGAAAGCATCAGTGTCGGCATGACGTATGGCTCCGGGTTCTCGAGGGTCGTTGGATCAGCCGGCGGGCGGCAGGTATTTCTGTTCCCAGTCGACGATGTCGTCGAGCTTGAGCGCTTCGTTGTAGTCCTTGAAGGACAGCATGCGGTCGCGCGCGCCCTTCGTGTTGCCGTCGCGCTTCAGGGTGTCGAGCGCGTGGCGGATGCCGAAACCGGCCGCGTAGCGGGCGAGCCCGGGATAGATCGCGATGCGGAAGCCGAGCGCCTCGAGCTGCGTCGCGGTGAGCTGGCCGAGCGCGCCGCTCTCCTCGACGTTGACCAGTGCGGGGGCATCGACCGAGCCGGTCACGCGCTTCATGTCGTCGAGCAGGGTGGGGCTGTTCTTCATCTCGACGAAGATCACGTCGGCGCCGGCCGAACGATAGGCCTTCGCACGTGCGATCGCCTCGTCGAGCCCGAGTCCGCCTGCCGCATCCGTGCGCGCGATGATCAGGAAGTCGGGGTCGCGGCGCGCGGCGACTGCAGCCTCGATCTTCTTCGCATGTTCGAGCAGGGATACCACGGGCCGTGCGCCCGGGATATGCCCGCACTTCTTCGGCATCACCTGGTCTTCCAGGTGGATCGCGGCGACGCCGCCAGCCTCGAATTCCTCGACCGTGCGCCGCACGTTCACCGCATTGCCATAGCCGGTGTCGGCATCGCAGATCAGCGGGATGTCGACCGCCGCGGCTGCGCGGTGGGCATGCTGCGAAAACAGGGTGAGGTCGATCAGGCCGACATCGGCGCGGCCGAGCAGGCTGGCCGACACGCCATTGCCGGTCATGTAGACCGCTTCGAAGCCGGCCATCTCGGTCAGGCGGGCGCCGTAGGCGTCGTAGATGCCGGGCGCGACGAGCAGCGGGCCAGTGGTCAGGCGTTCGCGCAGGCGGCGGCGGGCGGAGGATGAAGGCATGTGCAGTGTCCCGGTCAGGCACAACTGGCCGAGGCCAGCTGCGGTCGCGGGCGATGCCCGCAGGAGCGCGGATTGTACTGCCCCTTGGGTTCGGCCTCTGGCCTGCCCCTCGGACTTCCGCCTCCGGCCTCAGTCGATCTTGACGTTGGCCGCCTTGACGATCGCCGACCAGCGGGTGAGCTCGGACTTGACCAGCGCGGCCAGCTCCGACGGGCTGCCGCCGATCGGGATCGCGCCGAGCGACGACAGGCGTTCCTTCGCCTCCGCCGAGCCGAGTCCGCGCGCGATCGCCTTCGACAGTGTGTCGACGATCTCGGGGCTGGTGCCGGCGGGTGCGAACACCGCATACCAGTTGGTGACTTCCCAGCCCGGCACGCCGCCTTCGGCGGCGGTCGGCACATCGATGCCGGTAACGCGCCTGGGCGTGGCCAGGGCGATCGCACGCAGCTTGCCAGCCTTGATCATCGGTGCGGCAGGAGCGTACTCGATCGACATCCACGGCACCTGGCCGCTGATCACGTCGGCCATCGCCGGTCCGGCACCCTTGTAGGGGATGTGCACGAATTGTGCGCCGATCATCGAGCGCAGCATCTCTGCGGCGAGATGGTGGATCGTGCCGGTGCCCGACGACGCGTAGTTGAGGCCCGGGTTCGCC
>CAMDXD010000243.1 GCA_945877995.1 Bordetella parapertussis | reverse complement strand
TGGCTCACCACGGCCTCGCGTGCCGCATGCAGGCCTTCGACATCGATCTGCGCCATCTGCTCGCCGAGGAAGGTGAAGTCGGGCAGCGTCAGCGCCAGCGCCTTGAACCGGCCGTCGAGTGAAGGGTCGGCGAGCGTGCGGCCGAACGCATCGGTGAAGGCGCCGGGCAGTTCGATCGCCTGTCCGGCACGGAACGCGGCGACCGCACCCAGCAGGATGCGGGTGGCAAGCCGCTGCCCGGCCTCCCAGCGGTTGAAAGGATCGTCGTCGTGCCCCATCAGGAAAGCGAGGTCTGCCTCGCTGCAGTCGAGGTTCAGCTTCACCGGCGCGGAGAAGCCGCGCAGCAGCGATGGTACCGGCGCCGACGACACGCCCTCGAACACGAAGCGCTGCTGCGCCTCGGTCAGCGACAGCACGGTCTCGGTACCCGCTGGTGCGGCGGCCCCAGCCAGGCGAAGCGCAAGCGCACGGCCCTCTGCATCCAGCAGTGCGACGCGCACCGGGACATGCAGCGGCTGCTTGTGCGGCTGGCCCGGGGTCGGAGCGCTGTGCTGGACCAGCGTCAGCGTGAAGCGCTGCTCATGCGCATCGTATGCGGTGGTCGCCGTGACCTCCGGCGTACCGGCCTGCGCATACCAGCGGCGGAACAGGGAAAGATCGACCCCGGAGGCATCCTGCATCGCCTGCGCAAAGTCGTCGCAGGTCACGGCCTGCCCGTCATGGCGCTCGAAGTACAGGTCCATGCCTGCACGGAACTTCTCCGGCCCGAGCAGGGTGTGCATCATGCGGATCACTTCCGCGCCCTTCTCGTAGACGGTCGCGGTGTAGAAGTTGCTGATCTCGATATAGGCGTCGGGCCGCACCGGGTGCGCGAGCGGGCCGCCGTCCTCCGGGAACTGGTGGCTGCGCAGGGTGCGCACATCACTGATCCGCTTGACTGCCTTGGAAGTCATGTCGGCGGTGAACTGCTGGTCGCGGAAGACGGTCAGGCCTTCCTTCAGCGACAGCTGGAACCAGTCCCGGCAGGTGACCCGGTTGCCCGTCCAGTTGTGGAAGTACTCGTGCGCGATCACCGCCTCTATCGCCTCGAAGTCGGCGTCGGTGGCGGTCTCGGCCTTCGCCAGCACGTACTTCGAGTTGAAGACGTTCAGGCCCTTGTTCTCCATCGCGCCCATGTTGAAGTCGTCGGCGCTGAAGATCATGTAGGCGTCGAGGTCGTACTCGCGGCCGAAGGCCTCTTCGTCCCAGCGCATGGCGCGCTTCATCGACCCGATGGCATGTGCGCACTTGTCGAGATTGTGCTGCTCCACCCAGACCTCGACGCCGACTTCGCGGCCGGACATCGTGGTGAAGGTGTCGCGCGCGCAGGCCAGATCGCCGGCGACCAGCGCGAACAGGTAGGACGGCTTCGGCCAGGGGTCGATCCAGGTCGCGAAATGGCGGCCTTCGGCGCCCTTCCCGGTCGCCGGCCCGCTCTCGCCGCGGTTGCCGTTGGACAGCAGCACGGGATACTTCGCGCAGTCGGCGATGATGGTCGTCGTGTAGCGCGCCATCACGTCCGGACGATCGAGGAAGTAGGTGATCTTGCGGAAGCCACGCGCCTCGCACTGCGTGCAGAAGTTACCGCTCGACTTGTACAGGCCCTCGAGCGCGGTATTGGTTTCGGGATGGATGATCGTCACCACCTCGAGCGTGAACTGGCGCGGCACGCGGGCGATGGTCAGCCCCTCTGCATCCACCGTGTATTCCGACGGATCGAGCGCGCGGCCGTCCAGCACCAGGGCGTCGAGTTCCAGCCCGATGCCGTCCAGGCGCAGCGGCGGAGGTACCAGCGCATGGTCGTCGCAGGCATGGATAACCGAACACGCGGTGACCGTCGTGTGGTCGTCATGCAGGTCGAAGGTGAGTTCGACCGAATCGACACGGTACGGTGGCGGGGTGTAATCGGCCAGCCGGGTGACCGACGGCGTTGCGGGGGTGCTGGAGTTGATGTCCACGAGGCGCTCACCGGCAGAAGGTCAGCAGCCATTCTACCGGCATCGGCGCGGGCCTTCCCCGGACGCCCAGCGTGTCGCCGGCGGCCGGGGGCGCTGCGGTTTAATCCACTTTCAGTCCGGCTTCCTTCACCAGCTTGGCGAAACGAGCCGTCTCCGCACGGATGAACTTGTCGAACGCCTCGGGCGTGCTGCCCGTCGGCACGATACCCGCACCATGGTGGCGTTCGACGATCTCGGGCACCTTGAGGGCGGCGTTCACCGCCGCGTTCATGCGGTCGATGATCGGGCGCGGGGTCTTCGCGGGGAAGAACACGCCATACCAGTTGGTGACCGAGAAACCGGGCACGCCGCCTTCAGCGACGGTCGGGATGTCCGGGAACAGCGGCGTGCGTTCCGGCAGCGTGAAGGCGATCGGGCGCAGCCGGCCCGACTTCCAGTGCGGCAGCACCGACACCAGCGTCGCGAACGACAGCGTGATCTGGCCGCCGACCAGGTCGGCCATCGCCGGGCCGCCGCCCTTGTACGGGACATGGACCAGCTCGGTGCCGACGATCCGGTTGAACAGTTCGCCGGCCAGGTGGTCGGCCGCGCCCATGCCCGAGGAGCCGTAGGTCAGCTTGCCGGGATTCTTCTTCGCCAGCGCGAGGATGTCCTTCACCGACTTCGCCGGCAGGCTCGGATGCACGGTCAGCACGTTCAGCACGATCGAGGTCTGCGACACCGGTGCCAGGTCACGGATCGGGTCGATCGGCAGCTTGCCGTACAGCGACGGGTTCACGGCGATGTTGCCGATCGTGCCCAGCACCATCGTGTAGCCATCGGCATCGGACTTCGCGGCGAGTTCGACGCCGATGTTGCCCCCGGCACCGCCGCGGTTCTCGACCAGCACCTGCTGGCCGAGCGTCTTGGACAGCTCCGGCGAGATCAGGCGGCCGACGAAGTCGGTGCCGCCACCGGGGACGAACGGCATGATGAAGCGGATCGGTTTCGCCGGCCATTGCTGTTGCTGGGCGGACGCCGTGGCCGGCAGGACCAGCGGCAGGGACAGCACGGCGACGGCGATCGCGCTCAGGCGCACAGGACGGGAAACGGAACGGTGGGGCATCATGAACGACCTTTCTGGGCTTGGATGACGCATCTGCCGGCAATGTACCAAATCGGTGCACGGCATGTGTGGTGTGGATTAGCACGTCCTGTGCCAGCTGCGGGCGACCCGCGTCAGTCGACCTGCGCGCCCGAAGCCCTGACCAGGGTCCCCCACTTGACCACTTCGGCCGCGATGAACTTCGCGAACTGCTCCGGCGAGGTCGGGCTCGGCTCGCCGCCTTCGGCCGCGATCCGCTCGCGTACGTCGGGCAGCTGGAGGATCTTCACGATCTCGGCATTCAGGCGCCCGACGATGTCCGGCGGCGTACCGGCCGGTGCGAGCACGCCCCACCAGTTGACCAGCACGAACTCGGGCAGCCCGCTCTCGGCCATCGTCGGCACAGCGGGCAGCACGGCGGCGCGCTGCGCGCCGGTGGTGGCGAGCGCACGCAGCCGGTTGGTGCGTACCTGGCCGAGCACCGGCGGGATCGTGCTGAACAACATGCTGATCTGCCCGCCCAGCACATCGGTCATCGCCGGCACGTTGCCCTTGTAGGGGATGTGCGTCATCTTCGCCTTCGCGGCGATCTTGAACTGCTCGCCGGCGAGGTGGCCTGCGGTGCCATTGCCGGGCGAGCCGAAGGTGAGCTGGTCGGGACGCGCGCGTGCGAGCGCGGAGAGCTCCTTCAGCGACTTCACCGGCAAGGCCGGATTGACCACCAGCACCAGCGGTGCCGACACCGCGTTGGTGATCGGGGTGAAGTCCTTCACCGGGTCATAGGGCAGCTTCTTGTACAGCGCCGGGGCGACGGCCAGGTTGGCGGCCTGCCCCATCACGACGTTGTAGCCATCGGCAGGTGCGCGTGCCGCGGCCTCCAGGCCTATGGTGCCGCCCGACCCTGCGCGGTTCTCCACCACCACCGGCTGGCCGAGACGCTCGGACAGCTTCTGCGCAATCACGCGCGACATCACGTCGGTGCCGCCGCCGGGCGGGAACGGGATGAACCAGCGCAATGGCTTGGCGGGCCAGGCCTGCGCGTGGGCGGGGCCTGCCGTGAAGGTAGTGGCCGCGAGCGCTGCCGCACCTGCGGCGAACAGCATGCGCACGGCGCTCACGCGGATACCATCGACGTGCGGGCCGATGCATCGAGCATCGGCACATGGCCATACAGCGGCTCGCCCGGAATGCCTTCTGCAAGCACCTCGCGGATCGCGATCAACCGGTCGAGGTCGATGCCGGTGCGCAGGCCCATCTCTTCCAGCATGAACACCAGGTCTTCGGTGACGATGTTGCCAGTGGCACCGGGCGCAAACGGACAGCCGCCGAGACCGGCGAGCGAGCTGTCGAAGGTGCGCACGTCTTCCTCCAGCGCGGCGACCACGTTGGCGAGGCCGAAGCCGCGCGTGTTGTGCAGGTGGGCGCCGCCGAGCTTGTCGCCGATCGCGGCACGCACCTTGCGGAACACGCGCCGGATCTGAGTCGGGTTGGCCATGCCGGTGGTGTCGGCCAGCCCGATCTCGTCGCAGCCGGCCTCGACGCAGGCGATGGCATCGCGCACCACCTGCTCTTCCGACACCCGGCCCTCGATCGTGCAGCCGAACACCGTGGACAGGCCGGCTTCGATCTTCGGCCGCTGCGCCTCGGGCAGCGAATCGCGGAAGGCACAGGCACGGCGAGCATCCTCGATCGCCTCCTCCGTCGTGCGGCGCACGTTGGCGAGGCTGTGCTTGCGGCTCACCGAGATCGGCAACGTGATCTTGTGCGCCCCGCTCTCGACCGCACGCAGTACGCCCTTGAAGTTGGGCGCCAGCACGGCCACGTGCAGCCCGGAGATACCCAGCGCATGGCGCACCACCTCGTGCGCATCGACCATCTGCGGGATCACGCTCGGCGGCACGAACGAGCAGACCTCGATCTCGCGCAGGCCGGCCGCGGCGGCGGCGCTGATCCAGCGCTGCTTGAACGCGGTGGGCATGAACTGCTTCGTGTTCTGCAGGCCGTCGCGCGGGCCGACCTCGCTCACCAGCACGTCTATACCATCGTTCGATGGGGTCATGGGGCTCCTCCTGTCCTGCGCGCATCGCGCGCGCGAATCAGCGCGCAGGCTGCGCGCACGTCGACGTTACCGCCGGAGACGATCACGCCGATGCGCGCGCCGTTCTGGTAGTCGATCTTGCGCTCGAACAGCGCAGCCGTGGCCAGCGCGCCGGTCGGCTCGACGACGATCTTCATCCGTTCCCAGAGGAAAAGCATGGCGTCGAGCAGCTGGTCGTCGTCGACCGTGACCATGTCGTGCAGCAGCTTCTGCACCAACGGGAAGGTCAGCGTTCCGAGTGACGGCGTACGTGCGCCATCGGCGATGGTGTCCGGATTGTCGACGCTATGCAGCACACCGGTGTGGAACGAGCGCGTGGCGTCATCGCCTGCGGCCGGCTCGACGCCGACCACCTTGCAGCCCGGGGACAGGTGGTGCGCTGCGATCGCGCAGCCCGAGGTCAGGCCGGCACCGCCGGTGCACACCAGCAGCCAGTCGAGCGGACCGGCGTCCTCGATCAGTTCTTTCGCCGCCGTGCCCTGGCCCGCGATCACATGTGCATCGTCGTATGGCGGCACCATGGTCAGGCCACGGTCCTGCGCGAGCGCGCGTGCGATCGACTCACGCGTGGTCTTCGTCTTGTCGTAGGTGATCACCTCGGCACCGTAGCCGCGTGTCGCCTCCAGCTTCACCGAAGCCGCATCGTCCGGCATCACGATCACCGCACGGATGCCCAGCAACTGCGCCGACAGCGCCACCGCCTGCGCATGGTTGCCGGAGGAGAACGTCACCACCCCGCGCGCCTTCTCCGCTGCGCCCAGCTGCGACAGCGCGTTGTACGCGCCACGGAACTTGAACGCGCCGCTGCGCTGGAAGTTCTCGCACTTGAAGTACACCTTCGCGCCGGTGCGGCGGTCCACCGTAGCCGACGTCAGCACCGGCGTCCGGTGCGCATGTCCTTCGAGCCGACGCGCCGCCGCCTCCACATCCGCATACGCAGGCAAATCAGGATCAGGCGTCATCTTGCTGCAATCTCCGGAACAGAAGGTTCAGAGACCGCATTCTGCGACAAAAAGCGGTGGGGGTCAGGACCTGGCCCCGACCTCCGACCCCCACCTCCATCCTGCCCCCCTCCTCCATGATCGGCGAGGGCGGTTATGCTTCGTTCCTGCGCCTGGAACAGGCTCATCTCTTCGAAGGGACTGCGTCATGATGCTGATCAAGGGCGGCCG
>CAMDXD010000242.1 GCA_945877995.1 Bordetella parapertussis | reverse complement strand
TACTGGTTTGCGTGGAGCGAAATCGGCAGCGAACCCGAGAAGTGGCGCCCGCGCACGCGCGAGACCGCCGACCACAGCCTGCCGTTCATCATTGCCGCCGTGCTGATCGACGGGGCGTTCAGTGATGCGATCTTTTCCGACGAACGCCTGGCCGACGCGCGCATCCATGCACTGGCCGACCGCATCGCCGTGCGGGAGGACCTGGCGTTCTCAGCCCGGGCGCCGAGGGAACTGCCGTGCCGGATCGAGGTAGAACTCGAAGACGGCACGGTGCATCGCGCACAGGGTAGCTGGCCGCTCGGGCATTTCCAGCATCCTATGCCGGCCGAGCAGATCGAGGCGAAGTTCACCGCACTCGCAACGCGGGTGCTGCCGGCCGCGGCAGCCGCGCGGGCGCTGGATTTCATGCGCGGCCTCGAGCGTCAGTCGGGCCTCGACAGTCTGTTCGGAGCAGTGCAGATGGACTGATATGCGCCCTGCTCGCTTCGGTGGCGTGCGCCAGCCATCGTCTGCGGCGCGCTTGCCTTGCAACGTGACCATACATTGCCGCTGCTGCGAATCAGGCAGCCGTCCCCCAGCGCGTCAAACGACAACACTGCAGCGAGTGTGTTGTGCATAATTCAAAGGTGAAGCCATCAGCGGTGACGTGATGCGGGAAACAATAGAAGAGCCAGGCGATGACACTGCGCCGAGCGGCCGCGCGCTGGAGGGCGTGCGAGTGCTCGATATGTCGCGTGTCCTCGCTGGTCCGGTGTGCGGGCAGATACTGGCCGATCTGGGCGCCGATGTGATCAAGATCGAACGCCGTGGCACGGGCGATGACAGCCGCGCATGGGGGCCGCCCTTTGCCCTTGACGCCGAAGGCAACGCGACCACAGAGTCCGCCTTTTACCTGTCCTGCAATCGCGGCAAGCGCTCGGTGACGGTCGACATCGCCACCCCGAACGGTCGCGAGGTCATCACGAAACTGGCGGCGGTGTCTGACGTGCTGCTCGAGAACTACAAGGTCGGCACGCTTGAACGCTATGGCCTGGGCTACACGACGCTTGCGCAAATCAATCCCCGTCTCGTTTACTGCTCGATTACTGGTTTCGGACAGACCGGCCCGTATGCCGCGCGGCCAGGCTACGACACGATCATCCAGGCGCTCGGGGGAATCATGAGCGTGACAGGTCGTACGGATGATGCGCCGGGCGGCGGCCCGGTGCGCGTCGGCATCGCCGTCACTGATTTCATGACTGGACTATATGGCACCATTGCCGTGCAGGCCGCGCTCGCCGACCGTGCACGGACGGGGCTTGGACAACACATCGACCTGGCGTTGCTGGACGTGCAGATCTCGTCGCTGACCAACGTCGGGATGAATTACCTGCTCACCAACGATGTCCCGATGCGCCGAGGAAATCGCCTCCCGACGGTTTACCCGAGCGACGCTTACCGCTGCAGTGATGGCCACGTCATGATCATCATCGGCAACGACGAGCAATTCAGGAAATTCTGCATCGCTGCCGGCCTGGATGTACTGAAGGACGATCCACGTTACTTCACCAACGAGTCGCGCCTCGAGAACGCCGACGCACTGTCCGACGAGATGAATGCGGCTCTCTCGCGGCGCACCATCGCCGAGTGGAGCTCGATTTTCGAGAAGGCCAATGTACCTTGCAGTGCCATCAAGAACATCGCGGAAGTTTTCGACGACCCACATGTTCGTGCGCGAAGCGCACGAATGGATCTTCCCCACCCGTTGAGTGGTACGGTACCGGGGATCGCGAACCCGATGCGGTTTTCCAGGACACCCGTCGTCTACGATCGTGCACCTCCGCTGCTTGGAGAGCACACGGACGAGGTGCTGTCTGACGTGCTCGGAATGACCCGCGCGGAAATCACGATGTTGCGTCAGACCGGAGCGATCTGACATTGCGCAGCGTTGGAGGCATGTCGCCGATCCCCAATGGTAGGACGTTCGGTGCACTGATGCGTCAGCAATAAATCGATCAAGGGAACGCCATGGAAGCAGCGACCAGACCACTCGTCACAGTTCGCATAGACAAGCGAGCTGCAGGCAATGTGGCGTATGTCACGGTCGACAACGCGGAGCATCGAAATCGACTGGGCAAGCAAGGCAAGCAGGATCTGATAGACGCCTTCAGGCGCCTCGGCAAGGACGACGAGTTGCGCGTAGCCGTTCTGACCGGCGCAGGTGAGAAGTCGTTCATCGCCGGGTCGGATATCAAGGAGATGCGCGACCAGGACGAGGATGGCCAGCGTGACGTAAGTACGAAGACCCATTACGCATGCGACGCGATCCGGCGCCTGCCTGTGCCCGTGATCGCGCGCATCAATGGCTATTGCTTTGGGTCAGGAATGGAACTCGCCGCCGCGTGCGACATGCGCGCTGCGATCGACACAGCGAAGTTCGGGATGCCTGAAGTGAAGTTCGGCATCCCCTCAGGCATGGAAGCGTGCCTGCTGCCGCTGCTCATCGGATGGGGCAAGGCTCGCGAACTCGTGCTGACGGGCGAGCACATCGACGCAGCGGAGGCCCACCGCACGGGATTTCTCCAACGGCTGGTGCCAACTACCAGTGCACTGGACGCGGCCGTCGAAAAATGGATTGCGGCGATTTGCGAGTCGGGCGCGCGCGCCGTGCGTATCCAGAAGGAACTCTGCCACGAGTGGGAGCGTCTGTCGATCGCCGAGTCGGTGCAGATCGGCATCCAGGCGATGGTGCGCTCGCGCGAAACAGATGAACCCAGGCGATTGATGCAGGCCTTCCTCGATCGGAAGGTTGCTGGCAAGTAAGATAGAAACCAGGAGGTCTCATGCGAATGCAGGGCTTACATGCCGTGATCGGAACAGCTGTCGCACTGTCGTTCGCTACGAGCGCGGCTTTCGGACAATCGTACCCTTGGAAGCCCATTCGCCTCGTGATCCCAGTCACCCCAGGTGGCGGCGTCGATGCGGTTGCGCGTACGGTTGGGCAAAAGCTTACCGCTGCTTTCAACCAGCAGGTCGTGGTCGACAACCGTCCAGGCGCAGGCGGCAGCGTCGCTTCCGATATCGTTGCGAAATCAGTGCCGGACGGCCACACCCTCGCCATTGTCACTGCCAGTCATGTGACGAACGCGAGCCTCTACAAGAAGCTCCCGTACGATCCTATTCGCGACTTCGCTCCGATCTCGCTTCTGTCGGTGCAGCCGTACCTCTTGGTTGTCAACGTGTCAGCACCCATCAGCAACTTGAAGGAGTTCGTGGCGTTCGCCAGAGGAAAGCAAGGTGGGATTTCCTACGCATCGGCCGGCTCGGGGTTGCTCGGGCATCTCAGCATGGAACTGTTCAGATCTCTTGCTGGTTTCGAAGGCGTACACGTGCCCTATAAGGGCGGAGCGCCCGCGCTGGTCGATGTTATGGGCGGCCGTGTGGATGCGTTCTTCTCGACTATTACGTCCGCGCTGCCGCACGTGAGGAGTGGAAGGGTGCGCGCCGTCGCGGTTTCGAGCGCAAAGCGCCACCCACAGGTGGCTGATGTTCCGACAATCGTCGAGAGCGGGTATCCCGGCTACGACGTGCTCAGCTGGTACGCGCTACTCGCGCCCGCTGGCACGCCGAAGCCTGTCATAGCGAGGCTGCACGGCGAAACTGTGAAGTTGCTCACTTCGAGCGAGGTCAAGGAACGCATGGCTGCAGATGGTGCGGAGCCGGTCAGCTCGACACCGCAGGAACTCGCGGCCTACCTGAACAGCGAGATGGTGCGCTGGGCAAAAGTAATCCGCCAATCAGGCGCGAGCGCCGAGTGATGTGAAAACATCGCACTAAACGCGCTTATGCCACAGCCTGACGGCGCTCGAATCTGAATCGTGCAGATTGCAGCAGCGTCCGAGGCGGCCAGGCGGCACTCAATTGCAGGGTGGGACGCCTCGAGCGCGATGCCCGCCTGACCAGGGTGGCGATCGACCATTCACAGCGACAGTCGCATGCTGTTCTTCACCTCTTCCATCACCGCATAGGTGTGCGTCTGCCGCACGCCTGGCAATCGCGTCAGTGATTCTCCCAGGAACGTGCGGTACGCCGTCATGTCCTTCACGCGTGCCTTAATCAGGTAGTCGAAGCCCCCGGCTACCATGTGGCACTCCTGCACTTCGGGCATGCGCTTGATCGCCTGCGCGAACGCATCAAACACGTCCGGTGTCGTCCGGTCGAGAACGACCTCCACGAAAATCAGCAGCGCCTGGTCAAGGCGGGCCGGATCGAGCATGGCGGTAAAGCCGGTGATATAGCCCTCGTTGCGCAGGCGCTTGATGTGCTCGAAGCAGGCCGATGGGCTCAACCGCACCTGCCGGGCGATCTCTGCATAACTGAGGCGCCCATCGTCCTGCAGCAGCTTCAAGATGCGCCGGTCGATCTTTGGAAGCATCGGATTTCCGATCTTAAAAAGTACGATTCAACGGCCCAACCATATAAGTGCAGAAGATCCTCTCGCCTTCGGACCTGAAATACGAAGCTCCGTCTGGCCTCTTGGATGCTAGCATTTTCGGCATGTCGGACCCCGCCTATCAGGCCTTCTACCGCGTCGCCGAATCTGAACGGGCGTTGACCTGCGGGCAGGCGGCACGCCTCGATGCCTCCACCCGTTCACGAGTCGCCCTCGTCGCCGCGCGGTGCATCGAACAGATGCGGCAGCATGCCGATGGCACGGGATTGCTCGCCCGGTTCCTGAGCGAGTACCGTCTGTCATCGGTTGAAGGCGTCGTGCTGCTGTCGCTTGCCGAGGCCTTTCTCCGCATCCCCGACACTTTCACCGCCGACCTGCTCATCCGCGACAAGCTCGGTGAGGCCGACTGGGAGGCGCACGTGGGTCAGTCGTCTTCTACGCTCGTCAACGCAGCCACTGTCGCCCTGCGTGCAGGCACCAGTTTGATCTCCGATTCGGCCCGGCGCGGCATCCTGCGCGACTTGGTCGGCCGCGCAGGTCGACCCGTCGTTCGCCAGGCCATCCGGCAGGCAATGGGCATCCTCGGCCGTCAGTTCGTGCTCGGCCGCACGATCGACGAAGCCCTGGAGCGGTCCCAGGTTGCCACAAACCGCTTTCGCTACTCGTTCGACATGCTCGGCGAAGGCGCGCGTACACAGGCCGATACCGAACGGTACGTGGACGCCTATGCGAAGGCCATCGAAGCGATCGGAGCCGCCGCCGGCACCCGCACCGAGTCGGATCGTCCGGGCATCTCGGTAAAGCTGTCGGCCCTGCATCCCCGATTCGAACCTGCCCAGCGGCAGCGCGTTCTGCTGGAACTGCCCCCTGTCCTTGCGGCGCTTGCGCAACGCGCCCGCGCCCATGATCTCGCCTTCACCGTCGATGCCGAAGAATCGGAGCGGCTGGAACTCACGCTGGATGTGTTCGCGGCTGTGGCCATCGTGCCGGCACTCGACGGTTGGAACGGCCTCGGACTCGCCGTGCAGGCCTATCAGAAGCGCGCCGGCGCAGTCATCGAATGGCTCGACGCGCTGGCGAAACGGTGCGGCCGACGCATCCCGGTCCGACTCGTCAAGGGCGCGTACTGGGACAGCGAGATAAAGCGCACCCAGGAACGGGGCCTTGAGGGCTATCCGGTGTTCACGCGCAAGGCCGCCACCGACGCGTCCTACCTCGCCTGCGCGCGCGGCCTGTTCGCCGCGCAGCACCTGACGCCCGCATTCGCAACCCACAACGCCCTCACCGTGGCCACCCTCCTCGAATGGGCGGGCACCCGCCGCGACATCGAATTCCAGCGCCTGCACGGGATGGGGGTCGGCCTTTACGAGTCGCTTCTGGAACACAACCCCACACTCAACTGCCGCATCTACGCCCCGGTCGGCGGACATGACGACCTGCTCGCCTACCTGGTGCGCCGACTGCTGGAGAACGGCGCCAACAGTTCCTTCGTGAACGCCTTGCAGGATCCAGCCACCCCGAGCGCTCACCTGCTCGCCGACCCGGCCGATACCGTGCTGGCGGTCGACGGCGCGCCTCATCCCCAGATCCTTCTGCCCAGGCATCTGTACGGGGCTGAACGGCTGAACGCGACCGGCATCGATCTCACAGATCGCGCAGCGGTCGATCGGCTGAATACAGCGATGCACGAGGTCTGGGCCACCCCATGGGAGGCGCACAGCCTCATTGATGGGGAGGCCGGCGGTGAACCTCCGCAATCGACCTTCGACCCAGCGTGCCTTGAACGCACGCTCGGTTCGGTCCGCATGCTGGCGCCGTCAACAGCCGCTGCTGCCTGCCGCGTCGGTGCGCTTGCCCAGGAAGGATGGAATGCACGGTCCCGCCACGCGCGCGCGCATTGCCTGCGCACCGCCGCCAATCTGTTCGAAGCGCGGATCGCGACGT
>CAMDXD010000241.1 GCA_945877995.1 Bordetella parapertussis | reverse complement strand
GCCAACGTTGCGCACGGCGGCCACGCCGATGCGCCCGCGGGTGACGCCGAGGTCCTCGAGGCACCGGGCGATCACCTCGCCCGGTGCAAGGCCCTGCACCCGCATCTCGACCGGGCGCGCCGCGCGCTCGGCGGTGTGCAAGTAGAGCTGGTTGCTCACCAGCAGAACCGGCGCCGCCGCCGGCGTCATCACCACGTAGGCGGGGTAGGGGTCCCACCAGTTGGTGAGCCAGGCGACATTGGCCTGGTTGGCTCCGCGTGAGCCGGCGTCGCCGACCGCGATCACTGCGTCCAGGCCAGCGGCGACCAGTTCACGGCGCACGACGGCTTCGCGTCGCGCATACTCTGCATCGCTGAAGCGCGGGAAGATCGGTTCGTTATCCATCACTGCTCCACGGTTGCCGAGGCGTCTGGAATGGTCATGGCGGACTCCGGTCCGGCGGCGCGCGCCGGACCGGTAGCCTTTTCAGTATTACACGCTGGGACGCGGGAGGCTTCGATGGCAAGACAGGCGGCGAGAGCAGGCGGGGTTGCCATGCTGGTGCTGGCAGGCATGCTGCCGGCAGGCGGTCTGCATGCTCAGGCATGGCCAGTGAAGCCGATCCGTGTGATCGTGCCCTTTGCCGGCGGCGGTCCGATCGATGCGGTCGCCCGGCCGGTCCTCGACAAGGTGGGTGCCGCGCTGGGCCAGGCAATGGTGTTCGAATCGAGGCCCGGTGCCAGCGGGACCATCGGCTCCGACCTCGTCGCGCGTGCGCCGAAGGACGGCTACACGCTGCTGTTCACCACCGGCTCGCACACGTCGAATGCGGTCTACCTACGGAAGCTGCCGTACGACCCGATCACCGATTTCCTGCCGGTGTCGCAGGTGGCCCGCGCGTTCGGGCAGGTGCTGGTCGTGCACCCGGCGCTGCCGGTGCGCAGCGCGAAGGAATTCATCGCACTCGCCCGCGCGCGCAAGGGTGGCCTCAACTATGCATCGGCGGGCGTCGGCAACGCGACACACATCGCGGCCGAACTGTTCCGGATCGGCGCCGACGTCGATTTGGCCCATGTCGCCTACAAGGGCGGTGGTCCGGCGCTGGCGGACGTGCTCGGCGGCCATGTCGAGGTGATGTTCCCCAGCGTCACCCAGGCGTTGCCGTTCATCCGCGCCGGCAAGCTGCGCGCGCTGGCGCTGTCCGGCATCCGCCGGTCCCCGGTACTGCCCGACGTCCCGACCTACCAGGAGGTGGGGCTGGGCGCGGTGGACTTCACCGGCTGGCATGCGACCTGGCTTCCGGCAGGTGCGCCGGTCGAGATCGCGCGCCGGCTGCAGGCGGAGATCGCGCGCGCCGTGGCGACGCCGGAGGTTCGCGCCGTGTTCTCCGAACTGGGCGTCGAAGCCGTGGCCAGCACGCCCGAGGCCTTCGCCCAGTTCGTGAAGCAGGACCTGGCGCTCAACCAGGAGATCGCGAAGCGAGCCGGCATCCAGCCCGAGTAGCAACGAACGGGCGGGATTGTTCACGGCGGCATCGTAGGTGCTCTGCGCGTGCCACAGCAGTACCTGCCGGCCGGATACCGTCTTGCCATAGTCGAACATCGCACCCCAAGCCACCGCGCACTTGAAACGCTTCTCGACTGCAACTTGCGCAGATCCTTGCGCAAGCCCAGAATCGAATCCAATTGGAGAGAGTACCGACATACAGTCGGTCCAACTTACCTCGGAGGAGTCAATGAAGCGCCAGTTTCTTCAGCCGAAAGACATGTGGGCCAGGGTCGAGAACGGAAACCTGTTGTACGTCCCGGTGGTGACCGTCCATGGAACCGACCATGCACACGTGTATCTCGCGGGCCAGATGGCGAGGGAGACCGCCGGCCCGATCGTCGGCATCGGCGACATGCGCGCCCAGATCCGGAAGACCTGCGAGAACATCGCAAAGGGACTCGAGTACGCTGGCGCCACCTTCGACGACGTGGTGCGCGCGACGACCTATGTCACGGATATCGAGGAGTACTACCGCGTCTCCGACGAACGATTCAAGTTCTTCACGAACAAGCGGCCGGCCAGCGTGCTGGTCCAGGTTTCCCGGCTTGGCCACAAGGACGCGATGGTCGAGATCGAGGTAGAAGCCATCATCGAGCCGTCGCGCCTGAAGACGTACTGACGGCGGCAGGCGCCGCGGTCATGCTCCGTGAGCGAACCTTCAACCCTGGCGCGGCCTCAGTCCTCCGGACTGAGGCCGATCTGCTTCACGATCCGGGCGAACTTCGCCTGCTCGGCCAGCACGTAGCGCCGTGCCTCTTCGGACGTGCTCGGGGTTGGCTCGGCTGCCTGCGTCTTCAGCCGGTCGCGAACCTCCGCGGATGCCAGCGCATTGCCGATCTCCTGGTTCATCCGGCGCACGACCGCCGCAGGCGCGGCACGCGGCATCGCCAATACATGGAACTCCTGCACTTCGAAGCCCTTCGCACCAGACTCGTCCATGGTCGGTGCGTTGGGAAGATAGGTCGACCGCTTGAGGCCAGTCACGGCAAGCACGCGCAGCTTTGCGGACTGGATGTGCGGAAGCGCGTTGAGCAGGTTGAGCATGTTCATCTGCACTTCGCCGCCCAGCTGGGCATTGAGCGCCAAGGCGCCAGCCTTGTACGGGACGTGGGAGATATCCGCGCCGGTCATCGCACGGAACATTTCCCCGCCCAGGTGCGTGATGCCGCCGGTACCGCCGGAACCATAGCGCACGCTGCCGGGCTTGCCCTTGCTCCAGGCCACGAGCTCGGCCACTGTGGTTGCAGGCACGGACGGATTGACGACGAACGTGTTGGTGATGGTCGCGACCATCGACACGTATTCGAGGTCCTTCGCGAGATCGTAGGGCACGATCTTGTGCACGCTGGGCACGATGACCTGCGAGTTCCCCACCACGATCAGCGTATGACCGTCGGGCGGCGCCTTCACGCCGATCTCCATGCCCAGCCGCCCTGCCGCACCCGGTCGGTTGTCGACCAGCACCGGCTGCCCGAGCTGTTCGCCGAGCCGGGCGGATATCACCCGCGCAATCACATCGTAGGACCCGCCGGCACCGTAGGGTGCGATCACCCGGATGGGGCGCGACGGATAGGCGTCCGCTGCCAGGGCGACGGATGCGCATGCCGCGGAAAGTGCAAGGATGCCGGCCGTTTTCCACGCAGCGCTTGCGCCGGGTGAAGCAGCCAGATCGCCTGTCGCAGCAATACCCCTGGCAGCGCCGGACAACCCAATCCTGAAGTGCAGAACCATGTGTTGCCCCTTTCGTTACATGCGTTACATCATTCTTGAGGAGAATGCCTGAAATGAGCAAGCCCTTTTTCAAGTTGCTGGCCAAGTGGCCGACCGGCGTGGCAGCCGGACCGTTCCTCTTCTACAGTGGGCAGATGGGTCTGGGCGACGGCGCAATGCCCGTGCGCAGCTTCGCGGAAGTCGAAGGAGCGGGGCCAGGGCCGGGGAACGAGCATGCCTGGGTCAGGTCGATGGAAGGTCCGGTGGGCGGGCAGGCTATCGCACTGTACGAACGCTACCGCACGCTGCTGGGCGCCCAGGGCCTGTCGCTCGCGAACATCGTCCGATATCATATCTTCCAGCGCGACAAGCGCTCGTTCCCCGTCTTCGACCGCGTCCGCCGCAGCTACGAGAAGGCGCCGCCGGCCAGTACCGCGGTGGGCCTGGGGCGCTTCGAACCCACCGATGCGGTCCGGCTGAACGTCGACTCGATCGTCTATCGCGGGACTGGGGCAAAGCCTGAAGGCCGCGCAGTGCTTGCCGGATCCGGCAAGCACGCGGCGGCGGCGCATTTCTCGCATGTCATAGGTGCCGGCCCCTGGCTGTTCCTCGCGGGCCAGATTCCGATCGACACGTCCCGGAGCGAGGCGCCGTTGATCCGGAGCTATGCCGACATCCCGAAGGCAGGACGATTCCTGTCGGTCGGGCGCAGCCATGAAGACGCGCGCAACGGTCCGATCGCCGCACAGACCTGGTTCACCTATGACCTCATCCGCAAGCATCTCGAGGGCGCGGGCTCATCGATGGACCAGGTGATGAACCTGATCGTCTACCTGCAGGACATGCGCGACTTTCCGACCTTCCATCGGGTGCATGAACACTTCTTCGGCGCGCGTGCCCCGGCCCTGACGGTGATCGAGGCCGGCGAGGTCGGCCACAAGGGCACCCTGATCGAGATCGAACCCACGGCCATCGTGCCAGGCAAGGGCGTGAAGCTCGAGGCGCTGGCGCCAGATGCCGCGACCTGTGGCGGCCGGATGAGCGCTGCGGTGCAGGCCGGCGGGCTCGCGTTTCTGTCGGGGATCCCGGGTGTCGGCCCGGACGGATCTCCCGCGCAGTCGCCCGCCGACCTTCCCGCCGCATGGCGCAAGCGGGCGCCTGCCGGATCGCCGCGCGGACCTGCCGCCACGATGCTTGCACAGGCCCTGGCAGTGACCGCGCATCTCGAGGCACGCATGAAGGCACTCGGGCATCCCCTGTCGCGCATCGTCCACTTGACGATCTTCCTGGACGATATCGACGCCTTTGCTGCCGTCGCGCCGGTGTTCGAGAAGCTGTTCGGCAGGCATCGCCCTGCGCTGTACGTCATCGAACTCGCACGGCCTGCGCCGCTCGACGGCGTCCGGCTGTCCGCGACGGCGATCGCCTGGACAGGCGACGGCGACCCTGCGCCGATCGATGGCTGAGTGCCCGGTGTAGTTCACCTGCGGCATCGACCACCTGATCAGCCGGTCGGCTTGTTCCTCGCCGAGTTCGCGCACCAACCACTTCGACAGTTCGAGTTGCACGATGGTCGGTACGATGCGCAGCGGCTTGTCCGGGAACTGCGCGAGTAGTACTTTCAAACACTCCTGCGAGCGACGCGTCGGCAAGAGCGGCGCTCAAGGCGCCGATCTCGGGAGCGGTTGCCGAAGGGTGCCTGCCGAAGAGGGCGGAATTCAGCCCGTGTGCAGCATCCAGACCAGCGCCGTGCCGCCGATGGAGATCAGGATATGGCCGAACGCCACCGTGCTCGAATAGCCGATCACGGCCACCGGACTCTCGGAGCGATCCTGCACGACGGCCAGCGCGGCGGTCATCGTCTGCGCTCCGGCCAGCGCGCCCAGCAGCAGCAGCGGCTCGATGCGCAGCAGGTAGCGCCCCACCAGCAGGCCCACGAACTGCGGCACCAGCGTGACCACGATGCCGCCGAAGAACACCGCGAGGCCGACCTCGCGGATCGCGTCGATGAAGACCGGGCCCGCCTTCAGCCCGATCATCGCGACGAAGGCCGACAGGCCGATTGACTTCATGAACTCGATGGCCGGGGCGGGAATGTGCGCGAAGCCCGGATGCCGGGCATTGCGCCAGCCGAGCGCGATTCCCACCAGCAGCACGGCCACGCTGCTGCCCAGCGCGATGTGCAGGCCGCCCACCGGAATGGCCAGCAGCAGCCCGGCCAGTGCGCCCGCGGCGATCGCGAATCCAAGGACGACGAAATTGGCGCCCCGTGAAGATCGGATCGGCTCGCCGGCGAGTCCCGCGATGCGATCGACGGCGGGCGCGAGTCCATGAAGCGTCAGGATGTCGCCGGCCTCAAGACGCTGCCCGGGTTCGATCGGCAGCGCAAGCCCCGAGCGCCGGATCGACTGCAGGAACACGCCGCGAAACGCGACCGTCTGCGCGCGGATTTCGGCGACCGAGCGACCGACCACCGAGGGGCTGCTGAGAACCACATCGCGCGTGGCGACCGCCACCTCGAGCAGTTCGCGGTCGTGCACCTCCTCTGCGCTTCCAGCCAGCAACTGAACCAGCGTCTCGCGCGAGCCGATGACCGCGACCACGTCGCCTGCACGCAGCACCGTGTCCGGTTGCGCATCGATGATCTCGCCTTCGCGACGGATACGCTCGACGAACAGGCGTGCCGGCGCGACGCCGCGCTCGGCTGCGGCCACGGTGAGGCCGACCACGCGATGGCGTGCCTCCAGCCTGTAGGCACGCATCGCGAACATGCGCCATCCCGAGTCGATGCCGTCGTCCTCGCGGGTAAAGCCCATCGCGGCCTCGAGGCGCCGGCCATCGGCCTTGAGATCGGCCCGCAGCAGCCAGGGGCCGAGATAGCCGCAGAACAGGATGACGCCGACGGTGCCGAAGAGGTAGGTGAGGGCATCGGCCACCGGAATCTGGGCGATGAGCCGGGACTTCTCCTCTGCGGAAATGGGTAGCGCGCGGATCGCCTCGCTGGCGGTGCCGATGACCGGGGATTCGGTCAGCCCGCCCGACATCATGCCCGCCGCATACCCCAGTTCGAGGTCGAGCAGCCGCGCCATTGCCCATGCCGTGAGCAGACCTGCGACCGGGATCACGCTGCCCAGGACCGCCCAGCGCCAGCCCGCATCGCGCA
>CAMDXD010000240.1 GCA_945877995.1 Bordetella parapertussis | reverse complement strand
CCCTGTCGTGCATAGAGCACTGCGCGCAGATCGGCCGCTATCGCTTCAACGCCGCTCTCGGCGAGAGCCAGTCGCTGGCGCACCCGTCATGGCTCGATCAGAGCGCCATGGCCGACTGGCTGCGTGCGCTGCCGGCCGATGCGAACTCGGGCGACGTCTACGCCCGGCTGGACGCGCGCTGAGCCGGGCGCGGCCCGCTAGGTGCGGACCTGCCCGTCACCGATGACCACCCACTTCTGGTTGGTGAGCCCCTCGAGGCCGACCGGTCCGCGTGCATGCAGGCGGTCGGTCGAGATGCCGATCTCGGCACCGAGCCCGTATTCGAAGCCGTCGGCGAACCGGGTCGAGGCATTGACCATCACCGAACTGGAATCGACTTCGCGCAGGAACCGCCGCGCGCGCGACAGGTCTTCGGTGACGATCGCATCGGTGTGCTGCGAGCCGTAGCGCGCAATGTGCTCGATCGCCTGGTCGAGCCCGTCGACGATGCGCACCGCGAGGATCGCGTCGAGGTACTCGGCATACCAGTCGGCCTCGGTGGCCTCGCGCATGCCGGGGACCAGCGCGCGCGCCGCCTCGTCGCCGCGCAGTTCGATGCCCTTCTCGCGATACACCGCCGCCAGCCGCGGCAGCACCGCGGCCGCGACCGGCCGGTCGACCAGCAGCGTCTCCATCGTGTTGCAGGTGGACAGCCGCTGCGTCTTGGCGTTGTCGGCGATGCGCACCGCCTTGTCGAGGTCGGCTGCGGCATCGATGTACACATGGCAGACGCCATCGAGGTGCTTGATCACCGGCACCCGCGCCTCGGCCGAGATTCGCTCGATCAGTCCCTTGCCGCCGCGCGGGACGATCACGTCGATGTACTCGGGCATCGTGATCATCCGTCCCACCGCGGCACGGTCGGTCGTCGACAGCACCTGCACGACATCTTCCGGCAGCCCCGCCTCGCGCAGTCCCTGGTGCACGCACGCGGCGATCGCCTGGTTCGAGTGCACCGCTTCCGAGCCGCCGCGCAGCACGGTCGCGTTGCCCGCCTTCAGGCACAGCGACGCAGCCTCGACCGTCACGTTCGGCCGCGATTCATAGATGATGCCCACCACGCCGAGCGGCACCCGCATGTGCCCGACCTGGATGCCCGACGGGCGAAAGCGCAACCCGGTGATCTCGCCGACCGGATCGGGCAGTGCGGCAACTTCGGCCAGGCCCTGCGCCATCGTCGCGATCGTCTCCGACGACAGGGTGAGCCGGTCGACCATCGGTGCATCGAGTCCGGCGGCACGCGCGGCGTCCACATCGCGTGCATTGGCTGCGAGCAATGCGCCAGCGCCGCGGATCAGCGCCCCGGCAACGGCCAGCAGCGCACGGTTCTTGGTGGCGGTGTCGGCCCGCGCGATCGCGCGTGCGGCTGCGCGTGCGGCCTTGCCGACCGAAACCATGTAGCTATCGACATCCATGACGTTGACCCGTGCAGGGGCGCAGCAGGGGTGCGCCGTGGTGTTGCAAGGGGCTGAAGTCTATCCGGTTTCAGGCCCTGACCGTTCCTGACCGTCCCCGACCGGTCAGCCGGAACGAACCGTTGGCCGCCGCGGCGTGTTCGACAACCCGAGGCACAACGCGGTGATGAGCTGCCAAGGGTCGCGCGCACCCAGGCCCTTCGATGCACGATCGATCTCGCTCACCGCGCGCAGCGCGCGGCGCGCGCGGCGCGCATCGATGCGGCCGGCAGCGCGGCCGATCGGGCCTTCGCGCGGGCCGAAAACGCCAGCCTCGCGCAGCGCGGCAGCCTTCTGGCGCCCGGCGTCCAGCGCATCGTGGACGCCGACCAGGGCGCGCAGTTCGTGCGCGAGCGTCCAGGTGACCAGCGGCAGCGGCGAGCCCTCCGCGCGCAGGCCGTCGATCATCCGCACCAGCTGCGTCCGGTCGCCGTCGAGCATCGCCGCGCCGAGCGCGCGCAGGTCGAAGCGGCTGACATCGAGCACCGAACCGCTGACCTGCTCGAACGACAGTTCACCCGGCTCGAACGACAGTGCGAGCTTCTCGACCTCCTGGTTCGCGGCCGACAGGTTGCCTTCCACCCGGTCGGCAAGGAACGCCAGGGTGTCGGGCGCCGCGCGCTGGCCGTTCTTCGCGAGCCGCGCCTCGATCCAGCCGACCAGTCGGTCGCGCGGAAACGGGTCGGCCATCACCAGCACGCCGGCCGTCTCCAGGGCCTTGAGCCACGCGGTCTTCATGCCGGACCAGTCGAGCGCGGGCAGGCTCACCAGCGTGACTGTGTCTGGCGGCAGCCGTTTCGCGTAATCGGCGAGCGCCTGCCCCCCCTCGCGACCAGGCTTTCCGGTCGGGACGCGTACCTCGACCAGTCGCCGCGACGCGAACAGCGACAGCGAGTCGCCGGCGGCGCGCAGCGCCTCCCAGCGGAAGCCGGATTCGCTGGTGAGCACCGTGCGTTCGTCGTAACCCTCCTCCAGGGCCCGTGCCCGCAACGCGGCCAGCGCCTCGTGGCCAAGCAGCGGCTCGTTGGCCACCACCGTGTACAACGGCCCCAGTGGCCGCCGGAGCGCGGCAGCAAGGTCATCGGCCCCGATACGCATCGCGATGCGGCCAGCCGATCAGGAAGCCGACAGGCGCGCGGTCGACAACCGGCGGATCAGCTGCTGTACGGCATCGTTCTGCATGTCGCGCACCAGCGCGATCGCTTCCTGTTCCTTGGCGAGCACCTGCGAGTCGTCGTAGGTGATGTCCCGGCGCAGCACGACCTCTCCGGGCAGAATGAACTCGCGCCCCTTGCCGTCGTGCACGCGGTAGGAGACCCGGTAGATCAGCTGGAACTCGCGCACCCGCCCCGCGCCCGACAGCGACAGGATGCGCCGCTCCTGGGCGATACCGGTGATCTGCAAGGTCGCCTGTGCGAGCTTGGCATCGTCGACGATGCGAACATTGCGGTTGGCCAGGATGTTGCGCTTGAGTTCCACCGAAAAAGGCGTGTTCTCGGCGCCCTGCAGGAACAGCGTCTCGAACGGGATGTTCGCGGAGCCGCGCAGCTTGAACCCGCAGCCGGCCGCAACCGCGGCAAGCGCCAGCATGCCAGCGTGCTGGAGCAGGGTACGTCTGGACACTTGAACGCTCATCGCCACCTCCGGACTGGTGCCCCTACTGTAGCGCGAACGTGATGCCTGCGCGGTCACACGACGATGTTGACGAGGCGGCCGGGCACCACCACCACGCGCTTCACCGGCTTGCCCTCCATCGCACGCACGGCCGCATCGCTGGCGAGCGCGAGCTGCTCGATCGCCGCCTTGTCCGACGAAGCGGGCACGCGCACGCTGCCGCGCAGCTTGCCGTTGACCTGCAGCACCAGTTCGATCTCGTCCTGCACCAGCGCGGACTCGACCGGCTCCGGCCAGGGCGCATCGAGCACCGCCTGCCCGGTGTCGAGTGCGAGGCCCAGTTCGGTCCACAGGCCATGGGCCAGATGCGGGGTGATCGGCGACAGCAGCCGCACCAGGATCGACAGCGCCTCTTCCGCCACCTCGGCTACCAGCGGGGCCGGAAGGTCGCCACCTGCCGGGACCTTCTCGATCGCGTTGAGCATCTTCATCGCCGCGGAGGCGACGGTGTTGAACTGGAACTTGCCGAAGTCGAAGTTCGCCTGCTTCAGCACCAGATGCACCTCGCGCCGCAGGGCAGCGAGCGCCGGCGGCAGCGTGGCCGTGCCAAGCGTGCGCGCCGCGGGAAGCTGCGGCTTCATCTCGGTCGCAAAGCGATGGCCGAACGCCCAGACCCGGCGCAGGAAACGGTAGGCGCCTTCAACGCTGGAATCACTCCACTCGAGCGTCTGCTCGGGCGGGCTGGCGAACATCATGTAGAAGCGCGCGGTATCCGCGCCGTAGGTCTCGATCAGCGACTGCGGATCGACGCCGTTGCGCTTGGACTTCGACATCGTGCCGATGCCGTCGTAGTTCACCGGCTGGCCATCGGCGACCGACTTCGCGCCGGTGACCTTGCCTGCCGCATCGAGCGCGAGCTCCACCTCTTCCGGGGCGAAGTACTGGATGCCGCCCTTGTCGGTGCGCCGGGTGAAGATGTGGTTGAGCACCATGCCCTGGGTGAGCAGGTTGGCGAACGGCTCGTCGTACGACACCAGGCCGAGGTCGCGCATCACCTTCGTCCAGAAGCGCGAATAGAGCAGGTGCAGGATCGCATGCTCGATGCCACCGATGTACTGGTCGACCGGCATCCAGTAGGCAGCGCGCTCGTCGACCATCGTCGAGGCGCCGGGGCTCGCAAAGCGCGCGTAGTACCAGGATGAGTCGACGAAGGTATCCATGGTGTCGGTCTCACGCTTCGCGGCGACCCCGCACTTCGGGCAGCTGCAGTCGACGAAGTCGGACCGTTTCGCCAACGGGTTGCCGCTGCCGTCGGGCACGCAGTCTTCCGGCAGCACCACCGGCAGCTGGTCGTCCGGCACCGGCACGTCGCCGCAGGCAGGGCAATGGATGATCGGGATCGGGCAGCCCCAGTAGCGCTGGCGCGACACGCCCCAGTCACGCAGCCGCCACTGCACCTGCTTGTCGCCCAGGCCCTTCGCCTTCAGGTCGCCGGCGATCGCGTCCACCGCCTGCACGTAACCGAGGCCGTCATAGCGCCCGGAGTTCACGCAGCTGCCCTGTTCCTTGTCGGCATACCACTCCTGCCAGGCATCGAGCGAGAAGTCCTTGCCCGCCACCGACACCACCTGCCGGATGTCGATGCCGTACTTCTTCGCGAACGCGAAGTCGCGCTCGTCGTGGGCCGGCACGCCCATCACCGCGCCATCGCCGTAGGTCATCAATACGTAGTTTCCGACCCAGACCTCGACCTGCGCACCGGTCAGCGGATGGGTGACGAACAGCCCTGTGGGCATGCCCTTCTTCTCCATCGTCGCCATGTCGGCTTCCATCACCGAACCGTGCCGGCACTCGTCGATGAACGCGGCGAGCACCGGATTGTCTCGGGCCGCGCGGGCGGCGAGCGGGTGTTCGGCCGCGATCGCGCAGAAGGTGACACCCATGATGGTGTCGGCGCGTGTCGTGTAGACCCAGAGCTGCCCCGCCTGCCCGTCGAGTTCGTACGGGAAGGCGAAGCGCACGCCATGGCTCCTGCCGATCCAGTTCGCCTGCATCGTGCGCACCCGCTCGGGCCAGCCGGGCAGGGTGTCGAGCGCGGACAACAGCTCGTCCGCGTACTGCGTGATGCCGAAATAGTAGCCGGGGATCTCGCGCTTTTCGACCACGGCGCCGGTTCGCCAGCCGCGCCCGTCGATCACCTGTTCGTTCGCGAGCACCGTCTGGTCGACCGGGTCCCAGTTCACCACCTGGGTCTTCTTGTACGCGATGCCCTTCTCGAGCATGCGCAGGAACAGCCACTGGTTCCAGCGGTAATAATCCGGCTGGCAGGTGGCAAGTTCGCGCGACCAGTCGATCGCCAGGCCGAGCGACTGCAGCTGCCGCTTCATGTAGGCGATGTTGTCGTAGGTCCACTTTGCCGGCGGCACCTTGTTCTGCATCGCCGCGTTCTCGGCTGGCAGGCCGAACGCGTCCCAGCCCATCGGCTGCATCACGTTGTGGCCGCGCATCCGGTGGTAGCGGGTGAGCACGTCACCGATCGTGTAGTTGCGCACATGCCCCATGTGCAGCTTGCCCGACGGGTAAGGGAACATCGACAGGCAGTAGTACTTTGGCCGGCCTTGCGCGGCGGCACCCTCGAGGGCAAGGAACGACTGGTGTTGCGTCCACCAGGCCTGGGCGGCCTGTTCCACGGCTGAGGGTTGGTACTGGGGTTGCATGCGGGCGCTCTTGCCGAAGGGGGATCAGGCGGCGGATTATAGCGGGCCGGGGCGCGCATCCCGCCCGAGCAGGCCCTGCAGGCGGCCGCGGGCGGCGCGTACGCGCGCAGCGCCTCGGTGCGGTGCGAGCGCGGCGCAGCACCGAGCAGGCGCGGCGAAAAATAAATCCCCGCCAGACACCGGGGGCTCGGCTTTGGGGACCCTTATAATCGCGCCCTGCCATGCAAAGCCGACTGCTCGAAAACCTGAACCCGGAGCAACTCGCTGCGGTCACGCTGCCGCGCGAATCCGCAATGATCCTCGCCGGGGCCGGCAGCGGAAAGACGCGGGTGCTGACCACGCGCATCGCCTGGCTGATCGAGACGCGGCAGGTCAATCCGCCCGGCCTGCTGGCGGTGACCTTCACCAACAAGGCCGCGCGCGAGATGCTGACCCGCATCTCCGCGATGCTGCCGATCAATACCCGCGGCATGTGGGTGGGCACCTTCCACGGGCTTGCCAACCGCATGCTGCGCGCCCACCACCGCGACGCCGGGCTGCCGCAGACCTTCCAGATCATGGACACCGCCGACCAGGTGG
>CAMDXD010000239.1 GCA_945877995.1 Bordetella parapertussis | reverse complement strand
CAGCCGGCGCAGCAGTATCCCTTCATGGTCGCGCGCGAACAGCGGGTCCCAGTCCGATCCCCAGAGCAGCTTGACCACGTTCCAGCCAGCACCGGCGAACAGGCCCTCCAGTTCCTGGATGATCGAGCCGTTGCCGCGCACCGGGCCGTCGAGGCGCTGCAGGTTGCAGTTGACGACGAACACGAGGTTGTCGAGTCCTTCGCGCCCGGCCAGCGACAGCCCGGCCAGCGATTCCGGCTCGTCCATCTCGCCGTCGCCGACGAACGCCCAGACGCGGCGGTCGCGCGTCTCGAGCAGCCCGCGATGCTCGAGGTAGCGCAGGAAGCGCGCCTGGTAGATCGCGTTGATCGGCCCCAGCCCCATCGATGCGCAGGCGAACTGCCAGAACGACGGCATCAGCCACGGATGGGGATACGACGGCAGGCCGCGGCCACCGGTCTCGCGCCGGTAGTGGTCGAGCTGGTCCTCGTCGATGCGGCCCTCGAGGAAGGCGCGCGAATACACGCCGGTCGACGAGTGTGGCTGGAAGTACACCAGGTCGCCGTCCTGCCCGCCACGGAAGAAATGGTTGAAGCCGACTTCGAACAGGTCCGCGGCCGACGCATAGCTGGCGATGTGGCCACCGAGCTCCGGATGCGCACGGTTGGCACGCACGACCATCGCCAGCGCGTTCCAGCGGATGATGGCCGACAGCCGGTTCTCGATGTCGAGGTCGCCGGGATACTGTGGCTGCGCTTCCAGCGGGATCGAGTTCCGGTAGGGCGTGTTCAGCACCGGCGGCAGCGGCACGCGCTTGGCCCGCGCCAGGTCGAACAGCCGGCGCAACAGGAAGGTCGCACGCTCGGGGCCTTCGCGCGCGATGGTCTGTTCGAACGCATCCAGCCACTCGCGGGTCTCTTCCGGATCCTCGTCGGGTGGCTCGACGCGCAGGAATGCCCGGGCGGCAGGAAGGCCCGGACTGTCTTCAGCGGGGTTCGGGATGGTCTCGTCCATGGTGTGCAACGCGCGCGGGCGCGCCCTCCTCGTCGGGTACCGGCCGTGGATCGCCGGCTGTACCCATGGTAGCGGGACGGCACCGGCACGGGCTGCCGAAGCCAGTCGAACGAAGCGCATCTTTCAGCATATCATTCCGTTTTCTGTATTTTTTTCGGATTATCATGCCGCCAATAACGCTGGATACCAAAGACCTGCGCATCCTCGACCGACTGCAGCGCGATGCTCGTATCTCCAACGTGGACCTCGCGCAGGCGGTGAACCTGTCGCCCTCGCCGTGCCTTGCCCGGGTACGCGCGCTGGAGGCCTCCGGGGTCATCGCGCGCCATGTCACCCTGCTCGATCCGTCGGCGGTCGGACTCGACGTCACCGTGTTCATCCAGGTTGCGCTCGACAAGCAGGTCGAGCCGGTGCTCGACCGCTTCGAGAAGGCGGTACGGGAACGTCCCGAGGTAATGGAGTGCTACCTGATGACCGGCGACGCCGACTACCTGCTGCGCGTGGTCGTGCCCGACGTGCGGGCACTCGAACGGTTCATCGTCGACGTGCTGTCGCGCATGCCCGGCGTGGGCAACATCAAGTCGAGCTTCGCGCTGAAGCAGGTGAAGTACGAGACCGCACTGCCGCTGCAGCCGCCGCCGGTCAGTCGGACGCGCGCGCGCCGGAACGCTTGACCAGTTCAGCGTACTTGGCCACTTCCTTCTTCAGGAAGGCGGCGAACTCGGCCGGCGGCATGAAGATCGCGTCGGCGCCGTCGCGCTCGAACGCGGCACGTACATCGGGATGTGCATGCACCTTGCGCAGTTCTTCGAGCCAGCGGTCGAGCACCGGCTTCTGGACCCCGGCCGGCAACCATGCGCCGTACCAGATGTCGGTATCGAAGCCGGGGACGAAGTTGGCCATCGGCGGCACGCCTGGCAGCGCAGCGGCGGGACGTGCGGTGGTCACCGCATGCACGCGCAGCTTGCCGGCCCGGATGTGCGGCAGCGCGCTGATGCTGGCGACGAAGCCCATGTCGACCTCGCCGCCGATCAGCGCGGCAATCACCGCACCAGCGCCCTTGTAGGGGATGTGCGTGACCTCGGCCTTGCCCGTGAGCTTGAACAGTTCACCCGACAGGTGGCTGGTGGTACCCGTGCCGTTCGACCCGAAGTTCAGGCCGCCGGTGCGCTTCTGCGACAGTGCGATGACATCCTTGACCGACTTCGCCGGCACCAGCGGATGCGTGACCAGCGTCAGTGGTGCACTGGCGAGGAAGGCCACCGGCTGGAAGTCGGTGAACAGGTTGTAGTTGAGCTTCGGATACAGCGAGACGTTCACCGCGATCGAATTGGTGGTGAACATGATCGTGTGTCCGTCGGCTGGAGACTTCGCGACGATCTCGGCGCCGACGTTGCCGCCAGCCCCGGCGCGGTTGTCGACGGCGACGGTCTGGCCGAGCGATTCGCCGAGCCGGGCGGCGAACTGGCGGGCGATGATGTCAGTGCCCCCGCCGGGTGCAAACGGCGCGACCATGCGGATCGGACGGCCGGGGAACGACTGCGCCTGCACGCTGACGGCACCGAGCAGCAACAGGAACGCGCAGCCGGTGCGCACGGCGGTCATCGGGTCGGACATGATCCACTCCTTGATAATGGGCGCGCGATTCTACGGCAGTCGGCGCCTGTGCGGCGGACC
Source organism: Bordetella parapertussis (assembly GCA_945877995.1). Classification (GTDB taxonomy): domain Bacteria; phylum Pseudomonadota; class Gammaproteobacteria; order Burkholderiales; family CAIKXV01; genus CAIKXV01. The sequence goes on along the minus strand of CAMDXD010000239.1, from coordinate 3,744 downwards.
CTCACTGCAGCATCAAGGGCCCATCGCAGCCGCGGCCGGCTCACGGACGCCGCGGCAGCAGGATCGAGCGGTCGACCTGCCGGATGTCGGTCTTGCCGCAGAAGGCCATCGTGATGTCCAGCTCCTTGCGGATGATCTCGAGGCAGCGCGTGACGCCCGCCTCGCCCATTGCGCCCAGGCCGTGCAGGTAGGCCCGGCCGATCATCGTCGCCTTTGCGCCCAGCGCCACCGCCCGCAGTACGTCCTGCCCGGAGCGGATACCGCTGTCGAACCAGACCTCGATGCGCGGGCCGACCGCATCGACGATCGCCGGCAGCGCATCGATCGTCGACGGTGCCCCGTCGAGCTGTCGACCGCCGTGGTTGCTGACCACCAGCGCATCGGCCCCGGAATCGGCGGCAAGCCGGGCATCCTCGGCATCCATGATGCCCTTGAGCACCAGCGGACCGCCCCAGCGGCGCTTGATCCACTCGACGTCGCTCCAGTCGAGCGTCGGGTCGAACTGGGCGCTGGTCCAGGAGGCAAGGCTGGAGGTGTCGCCGACCCCGTCGACATGGCCGACGATGTTGCCGAACTGCCGGCGCGGCGTGCCCAGCATGTTCAGGCACCAACGGGGCTTGGTCAACAGGTTGAGCAGGTTGGCCACGGTCGGCCTGGGCGGCGTGGACAGTCCGTTCTTCACGTCCTTGTGGCGCTGACCGAGGATGGTGAGGTCGAGCGTGAGCACCAGTACGGAACACTTTGCGGCCTTCGCGCGCTCGATCAGCCGCTCGATGAACGCGCGGTCGCGCAGCACGTAGAGCTGGAACCAGAACGGCTTCGTCGTGTGCGCGGCCACCTCCTCGATCGAGCAGATGCTCATCGTCGAAAGCGTGAACGGCACCCCGAACGCCTCTGCGGCGCGCGCCGCATGGATCTCGCCGTCGGCCCACTGCATGCCGGCCAGCCCGGTCGGCGCAAGCGCGACCGGCATCGTCACCGGCTGGCCGAGCATCGTCGCCGCGATCGACCGCCGATCGACGTCTACCGCCACGCGCTGGCGGAACTTCAGGTCCTGCAGGTCGGCCTGGTTGGAGCGGTAGGTTCGCTCGGTCCAGGCCCCGGAATCGCAGTAGTCGTAGAACATGCGCGGGGCGCGCTTCTCGTGCAGCACCCGCAGGTCTTCGATGTCGGTGATGACGGTCAAGGCATTCCCCCGGTGGCCGGCCCGCGCCGGCTGCGGCTGGCCGGTACGCTGCAGGTGGAGTATCGCGCGATTGGCAGGCTGCCGGTTGCGCCGCCCGGCCTAGCGCCGGCTGCGGTAGCGCGCGAGGGCCGGAAGGTCGGGTTCGATACCGAGCCCCGGGGCATCGGACAGGTGCCAGCAGCCGTCCGCGATGCGCGCGAACGGCCGTGCCAGCGCCTCGCGCAGCGGATTCGGATTCGAGTCGACTTCGAGCATCCCGCTGCCGCCGACCGCGGCGAGCAGATGCGCCGACGCAGTGAGCCCGATGCCACCGCCCAGGTAGTGCGGGCAGTAGGCGAGGCCGGCCGCGACGATGCCCGCGCCGATGTCGTGGCAACCGCTGATGCCACCCCACTTGATCACATCGGGCTGCAGGAAGCGGAACGCCCCGCTGGCCAGCGCCGCGGTGAACTCCGCCCGGCCGCGCAGGTTCTCGCCGGCGGCCAGCGGGATCGGCGATCGTTCGGCAAAGGCGCGCCAGGTCTGCGGCCGGGTATCGGCGCGCAGCGGCTCTTCCAGCCAGATCGGCCGGAATTCCGCCAGGCGGCCAGCCATCGCGATGCCGCCATCGAGGTCCCAGGCCTGGTTGGCATCGACCATCAGCGTCGCGCCATCGCCGACCGCGTCGCGCAGTTCACGCAGGTTGCCGGCATCGCGATCCTCGCCAAAGCCCACCTTCAGCTTGAAAGCGCCGAAACCGAGCGCCTTGTGCGCCAGCGCGACCTGGCCTGGACGCGTCGGATTGATGCCGCTGGCATAGGCCGGCACGCGCGGGGCCGCCGACGGGTTGAGCAGGCGTGCGAGCGGCAGCCCGGCGCGCCGCGCGACGAGGTCCCAGGCCGCGATGTCGATGCCGGCGATCGCCTGCGCGAACGGCCCGGGTTCATCGGTCTGCAGCACCAGCACCCGGGTACGCGCGGTGAGGAACTCGAACAACCCGGAGGGCGATGCATGGTCGCGCTCGAGCGCCAACGGACCGAGTACCTCCTCGATCAGGCATCCGCGATGCTCGGCACCATCGGGTGGCCAGTTCGAGAACACCTCCCCCCATCCGTGGGCGCCCTCGGTGTCCTCGACACGCACCGCGAGCGCAGCGCGGCTACGCATCATCCCGAACGAGTTGCGTACCGGCTCGTCGAGCGGTACGCGCCACACGAAGGTTTCCACCTTGGCCAGCCGGAAAGCCCGGGAGGTCATCGGCTGCGGTCCCCGTGCGACTCGGCCATGGCTGCATCCGGCATCAGGTGATAGATCGCGAAGGCGCCCTGCGCGTCCGTCCAGGTCGACCGGCAGGCGCAGCCGCTCGATGCGGCGAGTGCGCGGAACCCGTCCGGCGTGTACTTGTACGAATTCTCGGTGTGGATGGTCTCGCCCCGGCGGAACGCATGCATGACCCCGGCCACCTCGACCTGCTGGTCGACCAGGCTTTCCAGGTGCATCTCCACGCGACCCGCCCCGGCATCGTAGCGCGCACGATGGCGGAACCGGGACAGGTCGAACGTGCATCCCAGTTCGGCGTTCAGGCGGGCGAGCAGGTTCAGGTTGAAGCGCGCCGTGACACCCTGCCTGTCGTCGTAGGCGGCTTCCAGGACCGCGGCGTCCTTGCGCGTGTCGACGCCAATCAGCACGCTGCCCCGCGGGCCGATCCAGCGCGCGACACGGCGCAGGAACGCCCGCGTCTCTTCCGGCGTGAAGTTGCCGATCGTCGAACCGGGAAAGTACAGCACCCGTGGCACACCGGACGGAAGGCGAGCGTCGGGCAGCGTGTCGAGCCGCGTGTAGTCCGCATGGATCGCGAGCACCTGCAACGACGAAAACAGGCGCGCAGTCCCGGCGGCGCCGATCTCGAGCATCGAGCGCGAGATGTCGATCGCGACATAGGCGCACGGCCGGCAGGCTTCGATCAGCAACCGCGTCTTGGTGCCGGCGCCGCTGCCAGGTTCGATCAGCACCGCACCGGCCGGCAGCGCCGACGCTATCGCGTCGAGGTTCTGGCGCAGGATCGCCAGCTCGGTACGGGTGACGTAATACTCGGGCGTGGCGCAGATCGCCTCGAACAGTTCGCTGCCCTGCTCGTCGTAGAACCACTTGGCCGGCAGCGTACGCGGTGTGGTGGCGAGGCCGGCCAGCACGTCATCGCGCAGGGAATTCCCGAAGGTTCCGGCCGCGACGATCGCGAGGTTGGCAGGGGCGGCGTCCATGGCGAACCGATGGTAACCGGTCCTCGCCCGGGCGGGTGAACGCGAGGCGGTGACTGGTCGCGGCAGAGGCTTGCCGGCATCGCGGGACGCCGTACACCGCAACGATGCCCAGGCGAAGGAACGCCGGTCAGATCAGGCGCAGCGAATAGCCGCTTTCGATCCAGCGGCGGATGCGGTTGGCATCGCCGATGCGCGAGTGGCGGCCGTCGGAGTCGAGCAGGACGATCACCATCTCTTCACCGTTGATCCGGGTCTGCATGACCAGGCACCGCCCCGCCTCGCGGATGAAACCGGTCTTCGACAGCCCGATCTCCCACT
>CAMDXD010000238.1 GCA_945877995.1 Bordetella parapertussis | reverse complement strand
GGCAGGGCAGCGGCGGGGATGCGGGTCTGTTCATGGAGGACGTGCCTTACGGCACCGGTTCATTAGGAGGAAGCCCGAGCTTATCCCCACGCGGCCGTCAGGCGGAAGCGTTGCGCCTTCCGGGGTAGAATGCAACAAAGACATGGCATTGATGCGCAGATGAATATCGACCTGGAGGGCATGCGCGCGTTCGTCGAGCTCGCGAAACGCGGCAATTTCGGCGATGCGGCCAGTGCGCTCGCCTGGTCGCAGCCGACGCTGTCGCGCCGTTTCCAGCGCTTCGAAGCGTCGCTCGGCGTCCGGCTGGTCGACCGCACGACGCGGCGGGTCGCACTGACCGCTGTCGGACGCAGTTTCCTGCCGCACGCCCAGCGGCTGCTGCGCGATTTCGAGGGCGCCTTCTCGGAGCTTCGCGGCAGTTCCGGCGGGGTCTCCGGGCATGTCACGCTCGCCTGCATCCAGACCGCCGCCTACCGCTTCCTGCCGTCGGTGCTGGCGGCGTTCCAGCAGCAGCATCCCGACACGCGCGTGCGCGTGCTCGATCGCAGTGCCGATGCCGTCGCGCAGGCGGTGATCGAGGGCCAGGCCGAGTTCGGCGTCGGCTTCCTCGGCGCGCGCCGCCCTGAACTCGACTTCGACCCGCTGTTCGACGATCCGTTCGTGCTGGTGTGCCACCGCCGCCATCCGCTGGCGAAGCTCCAGCAGGTGCCGTGGAGCGCGCTCGACGGGCATCGTGCGATCCGGGTCGGCACCGGCGCGGCGAGCAGCCTGCTGCTCGACCTGGCGCTGGCGGAGACACCGGTGCGCATCGACTGGTTCTACGAGGTCGACGCCACGTTCTCCACCGCGATCGGCTTCGTCGAGGCGCAACTCGGCATCGCGCTGCTGCCGAGGCTGGCGATCGACGACGGGCGCCATCCGCTGCTGGTCACGCGTCCGCTGGTGTCGCCACGGGTCAGTCGTCCGCTCGGCATCGTTCGCCGGCACGGCATCACCCTGTCGCCCGCAGCCGGCCGGCTGCTGGCCGAACTCGGCGTCCACGCGAAGCTGCGGCGTGGCCGCAAGCCTGCGCCCGCCAAGGGCAGGGCCGCGGCGGGCGCCGCGAAATGACATGAAACAGACTGAAGACAACCAGTGAAGGAGAGCATCGTGGGTTCGACGCAATACGACGTGGTCGTGATCGGCAAGGGCAATGCAGCACTGTGCGCGGCATTGTCGGCGCGCGACCAGGGTGCCAGCGTGATCGTGCTCGAGGCAGCATCCGAGGACGAATCGGGCGGCAACAGCCGCTTCGCCGGCGGCGTGATGCGTTTCGCCTACGCGTCGGTCGATGACCTCCGGCGGGTGACCGACATCACCGACGAAGAGGAAGCCAACAGCGACTTCGGCACCAACACGAAGGAAGAGTACTTCGACGACCTGTTCCGCCTGACCCAGTTCCGCACCGACCCTGAACTGTCCGAGACGCTGGTCACCCAGAGCCTCGACGTGATGGCCTGGCTGCGCGGCAAGGGCGCCCGCTTCGTGCCGAACTTCGGCCGCCAGTCGGGCATGGTGAACGGCAAGCGCAAGTTCTTCGGCCGGCTGCCGATCGAGGTGTCCGGCGGCGGCGCGGGTCTGGTGCGCTACCTCGATGCAGCGGTGGCGAAGGCCGGCATCGAAGTGCTGTACGAGACGCGCGCGCTGTCGTTGATCTACGACGGCGTGAAGGTGTCGGGCGTGCGCGCACGGCGCAACGGCGAGGTGATCGAGTTCCAGGCCAAGTCGGTGGTGCTCGGCTGCGGCGGCTTCGAGGCGAACCCCGAGTGGCGCACGAAGTACCTCGGCCCGGGTTGGGAACTGGCCAAGGTACGCGGCTCGCGCTTCAACGTCGGCGACGGCCTGAAGATGGCGCTCGACATCGGCGCCGCACCCTACGGCAACTGGTCGGGCTGCCACGCGACCGGCTGGGACCGCTATGCGCCCGAGTTCGGCGACGTCAACGTCGGCGACCAGTTCCAGAAGCACAGCTACATCTTCGGCCTGCTGATCAATTCCGATGGCAATCGCTTCGTCGACGAAGGCTGGGATTTCCATTCGTTCACCTACGCCAAGTACGGCGGCGAAGTGCTCAAGCAGCAGGGGCAGTTCGCCTGGCAGGTGTTCGATTCGAAGGTCAAGCACCTGCTGCGTTCGGAGTACCGGATCAAGTTCGTGACCAAGGTCAGTTCGGACACGCTCGAGGGCCTCGCCGCTCAGCTCGAGGGGGTCGACGGCGAGCAGTTCCTGAAGACGGTGCACGCATACAACGCGGCGGTGAACAAGGACGTGAAGTTCGACCAGACGGTAAAGGATGGCAAGGGCACCACCGGCATCGAGCCGGCGAAGTCGAACTGGGCGCAGGCGCTCGACGCGCCGCCCTACGATGCCTATTCGACCACCTGCGGCATCACCTTCACCTTCGGCGGCGTGCGCATCCAGCACGATACCGGGCAGGTGGTCGACTCCCACCAGCAGGCGATCCCGGGGTTGTATGCCTGTGGCGAGATGGTCGGTGGCCTGTTCTACTTCAACTATCCGAGCGGCAGCGGCCTGGTGTCGGGGGCGGTGTTCGGGCGCATTGCGGGCCGTGGCGCCGGCCTGGCAGCGACCGGCAAGGCAGCCTGAGCGATGGCACACGACGCCGGCAGCGACAACCGCTATACACGGGGCATCGCGGAGTTCGTCTCGGGGCTGCGCTACGAGTCAGTACCCTCCGAGGTGCTGGCGCGGATCAAGCTGCTGATGCTCGATTCGCTCGGCTGCGCGCTGTATGGGGCGGACCTCGAATGGAGTCGCATCCTCCAGCGCACGCTGGCCGCGGTCGACAGCACGCGTACCTGCCCGGTGTGGGGTACCGACCAGCGCCTGTCGGCACCGCATGCGGCCCTGGTCAACGGCACCCAGGTGCAGGGCTTCGAGCTCGATGACGTCCATCGGGCCGGGGTTCTGCATGTCGGCGCGGTGGTGCTGCCGGCGCTGATCGCCGTCGCGCAGATGCGTCCGGGCATGACCGGGCGCGAGTTCCTCACGTCCGCGGTGGCAGGTTACGAGATCGGCCCGCGCGTCGGGTTGTGCATGGGCCCGGAACATATCGCGCAGGGCTGGCATTCCGGTGCCACGCTGGGCGTGTTCTCCGCGGCTGCCGGCGCCGCACGCGGCCTCGGCCTCGATGCCGAGCGCACCGTGCATGCGCTGGGCATCGCCGGTACCCAGGCCGCCGGCCTGATGGCCGCGCAGTACGGGGCGATGGTCAAGCGGGTGCACGCCGGCCGGTCTTCGCAGAGCGGCCTGTACGGCGCGCTGTTCGCGCGCGAGGGCCTGACCGGCATCGTCAACGTGCTCGAGAGCGAGTACGGCGGCTACTGCACGACGTTCTCGCGCTCGACCGACCGCTTCAACCTGTCGGAGCTCACTGCCGGGTTCGGCACCACCTGGCAGACGATGGGCGTGGCCTTGAAGTTCTATTCCTGCGTCGGCAGCAACCACACCACGCTCGACGCGATCCGCGACATGCAGTCCGAGCGGGCGTTCGGGGCGGAGGAGGTGGACCGCATCCTCGTGCACGGGTCGCAGGTGACGATGGACCATGTCGGCTGGAAGTACGTGCCGCAGGGGCTCACCTCGGCGCAACTGAACCTGCCGTACTGCGTGGCGACCTGGCTGCTCGAGGGCGACTGCTTCGTCGATCAGTTCACCGAAGACAAGGTGGCCGACCCCGAGCGCATGCGCATCGCGCAGAAGGTCGCCGTCATGCATGACGACGTGATCACCGCGAAGGGCGCGAAGTACCGGCACGAGGTGCGGGTGGAACTCTGGCTGAAGGACGGCACGCGCTTTGAACGGCGGGTCGAGTCGGCGCGCGGCAGCGAGTACCGCTTCGCCTCCGACGCCGACGTGGTCGAAAAGTTCGACAAGCTGGCTTCGAAGGCATTGCCCCCGCGCAAGGTCGAGGCGCTGCGCGATGCGATCCTCGGCCTGGAGTCGTTGGCGGACGCCTCGTCGCTCGGCGAACTGCTCGTCCGTTGAGCATGATTGCCGAAGCAGGCGCGCCGACTGCCGCGCGCACGCTCGCCGTCTACGCGGCCGGACTGCGCGCGGACGCGCTGCCGGCTTCGGTGGTCGCGCGCGCCCGGCAGTGCATTGTCGATACCGTCGGCGCGAGCCTGTTCGGTGCCGGGCTTCCGTGGGGCGGGATCGCCGCCGGGTTTGCGCGGCAGCAGGGCGTCGCCGGTTCCCCGTGCCGCGTGATCGGCACGTCGGTGAGGTCCAACGCGGCCCACGCTGCCCTGGCCAACGGCGTGCTTGCGCATGCGTTCGAACTGGACAGCCTGCGCAAACCGGGGGCGGGCGTGCATCCGGGGGCGACACTATGGCCGGCAGCGCTGGCCATCGGCGAGGAACTCGGTGCCGACGGACGCAGCCTGCTGGTGGCGTTCGTCGCCGGCTGCGAGGTGATGTTCCGCATCGGCGTCGCTTCACGGCACTCGAGCGAGACGCTGGGCTTCCACGCGCCGGGGCTCACCGGTCCTTATGGTGCGGCGGTGGTGGCCTGCCACCTGCTCGGGCTGGATGCCGGCAAGACCTGCAATGCGCTGGGCATCGCCGGTTCCCTGGGCGGTGGACTGCTCGCGTTCGCGAAGGCGGGCAACGGCGCGATGGTCAAACGGCTGCACATGGGCCGTGCAGCCGAGGCCGGGGTGCTCGCTGCACGGCTGGCGGCCGAAGGCTATGAAGGACCGGACACCGTGCTGGAGGGGCGCTTCGGCTTCCTCGAGGCGTACTGCCGGGACGGCGATGCGTCCCGGATGGTGCGCGGGCTGGGGACCGAGCACGAGACGCTCACGATCTGCTTCAAGCGGTACGGTTGCCACGTGACGGCCCATACGCCGGTGCAGTCACTGCTCGAGTTGAGGGCAGAGGCCGGCTTCGACGGCAGCCAGGTCGCCTCGCTCGTGATCGAAGCCGGGCCGAAGGTGTTGTCGCACCACGCCAATGCCGCGCCGGTCGACCTCGCGGGCGCCCAGTACAGCGTGCCCTTCTGCGCGGCGCTCGCGTTGTACGAAGACCCGACCGATCCGTCGGTATTTTCGATGGAGCGGGTCGCAGATCCGCGCATCCGTGCCGCCGCGCAGCGCATCGTACTCGAGCCGTTCGCGGATTCGATGCCGGGACGGTCGGCCTGGGCCAGCCGGGTGCGTGTCGTGCTTGCCGACGGGCGGCGCTTCGAGCGCCACGCCGACGATTTCCGTGGCACGCCCGAATCGCCGCTGTCGGATGACGAGATGGGCGCCAAGTTCCTGCGCATGGCGGGCCGCTTCCCCGCGGCTGCGCGGCTGCTGGAGCAGTTGATGGCGCTCGAATCGGTGGACGACTGCCGGGGGCTGGCGCTTTCCACGGCAGGCTGAGCTGCCTCGCCCGAAGGGGCGCCGGGTCGCGGCTGATGCCTGCCGCGCATCAATGCAGCGACGTCAATGCATTTTACTGTGCGCATTCGTTGTGCAAGACTTCCATCTTCACAGCGCCCCGAGAGGATGCAGATGGAACCCAGCGACTATGGCCCGTTCGAGTACTCCCCGATCAACCGGCGCGTCCCCTGGCAGTGGCCCAACGGCGCCCGGCTTGCCCTTTGGGTGGTGCCGAACATCGAGTTCTTCCCGCTCACGCGCCCGCTACCGGGACACCCCTGGGAGAAGGCGAGCGGCAATGCAGCCGATGCGCCGACCGTGCGCGCCTGGGGCCAGCGCGACTACGGCAACCGCGTAGGGATATTCCGCATCATGGAGGTGCTCGAGAAGTTCGGCATCCGCGCGACCGCCACCATCAACAGCGACGTCTGCGACCGGCATCCGCAGATCGTCGAAGACGCAGTGAAGCTCGGCTGGGAGTTCATGGGGCACAACAAGACCAACAGCCAGCGCTTGACCGGCCTCGACCGCGAGGCCGAGCGCACGGTGATCCGCGATGCGCTCGAGCGCATCCGGCAGGCGACCGGGAAGAAGCCGGTCGGATGGCTCGGCTCCGGCCTGGCGGAGACGTGGAACACGCTCGACCTGCTGGCCGACGAGGGCTGCCTTTACGTGTCCGACTGGGTCAACGACGACCAGCCGTACCGCATGAACGTCGGCAACCGCGAACTGGTCTACCTGCCGTACTCCTACGAGATCAACGACTCGCCGCAGCTCTACTACCGCGACCGGTCCATCGAGGAGTTCGAGCTGATGATCAAGCACCAGTTCGACGTGCTCTACCGCGAGGCCGAGCATTCGGCGCGCGTGATGGCCATCTGCCTGCATCCGTTCATCATCGGTGTTCCGCACCGCATCGGCGGCCTGCAGCGCGCGCTCGACTACATCTGCAGCCACGCTGGCGTGTGGAAGGCCACTGGCAGCGAGATCGTCG
>CAMDXD010000237.1 GCA_945877995.1 Bordetella parapertussis | reverse complement strand
ACCCCTGCTGCGGATGATCGTGGTGCACGAGCTCGCGCACCTCAAGGAACGATCTCACGACAAGGCCTTCTACGCGCTTTGCCGGCACATGGAGCCGGCCTACCATCAGCTGGAGTTCGACACCCGCCTCTGGCTCACCGCCATCGAACACCAGCCGTGACGAGCACCTGAGCGTCAATGCGCGGCGGGACCCAGCGCGCGCAGGATGCGGTAGCGGCCCTCCTCGATCTGCGCGGCGGTCACGATACCGTTGCGGCTGCTGCCGCCGTCCAGGCCCAGGCGGTCGTGCATGAAGCAATGCGGATCGTGCTGCCCGGTGAGTTCGAAATGGCGTGACGGCGGGGTGTGTCCATGCACGACCCGCAGGCCGCCGAAGCCTTCCTTCCACTGCAGGAAGTCGGCCATGATCCACGCCCATTCGGCTTCCCGGAAATGCGTCCAGGGACGGGACAGGTAGGCTGTCGCGTCGACCCCGGGCCGCAGGCCGCCATGCACGAACAGCACGTTGCCCAACTGCAGCTGCGTCTCCATCGACTGCAGGCAGGCCGTCACCGTGCTACCCGTGGTTGCCTCCAGGAGTGCGCGGTCCAGGACGGCATCCGCGCGCCCTGCCCGCGAGCGCATCTCGGCCAGCACTGCGCCCCCGCCCATGTGCTCGCCCAGCCACAGCTGGCGCGCGATAGCCGCATGCGGCCCGTCGCCAATGGCGAGCAGCAGCGACATCTCATGGTTACCCATCAGCCGATGGATGCGGTCGACGCCGCGCGCCGGCGCGTCCACCGCCCACAGGTCGAGCACGCCGAGGCTGTCCGGTCCCCGGTCGATCAGGTCGCCGAGGAAGACCAGCCGCGAGGGCGCATCGACGGTGCCGGCTATGCCGGCAATCGTGTCAAGGAGCATGCGCAACTGTGCGGCGCAGCCATGTACATCGCCCACGGCAAAAACCGCTTCGCCGCCGGGTGCGAACGGCGCTTCGCGCCAGCCGGAAATGTCGACGCTGATCGGGCTGCCGTTCGTCGCGGTACTCACGGCTGCAGCACCACCTTGCCGAGTACCGTGCCGGCCTCGAGCATCGCATGAGCGCGTGCCGCTTCCTGAAGGGGAAGCACCGCATGGATCGGCCCCACGCAGTCGAGCAGTCGCATGAAGCCCGAGCCGCCCGCGGCGTCGAGCACGAGGCCGGCGCCCTCGCCACCGGTCGCGCCCAGTACCGCCGCAGTGAGGTGCTCGTCGCGGGCGTCGAGCGCGGTGGCACCGAGCGATTCGATGAAGCGGCAGCGCGCATCCGACCGGGCAAGTCCGATCACCTCCTTGCCGGCCAGGCGTGCAAGCTGCACCATTGCGCTGCCGACGCCTCCGGTGCACTCGAGCATGATCGCCTTCACCCTGCCTCCGCCGCCTCGTCGTCGATGCGCCGTATATTAGACTCGAACGCATTGCTGCGGACTGCGGCCGCCGCTATTGCCGGAGCATCCATGACTGACGCGGCATCCCGGAACTTCCGCCTGTGCCATGCCTCGGGGCTGGCCGCCCTTTTCTCCGCGGCGCTCGGCTGTACATCCGCCCGGGCCCAGCCGGCATGGCCTGCAAAGCCGGTACGTATCGTCTCCCCACTCGCGCCTGGCGGGCCGGTCGACCTGCTCGCGCGCCTGATTGCATCCGCCGACCGGTGTCGGCAGCGTGCGCGAACTGCTGGCACTGTCCCATGCGAAACCAGGCGCGCTGTCGTTCGCATCGCCGGCCGTCGGCAGCGGCCTGCACCTGGCCGGAGAACTGTTCAAGCAGCAGACCGGTGCAGACATCCTGCACGTGCCCTACAAGGGAACCGGTCCCGCGCTGGCCGACGTGCTGAGCGGGCATGTGCCCCTGATGATGGGCAGCCTGCACTCGATGCTGCCGCATATTCGCGCCGGAAAGCTGCGTGCGATCGGCGTCACCGACTCGGTGCGTTCGACGGCGGCGCCCGAGATCCCGACCCTGTCCGAACAGGGCGCGAGCCGTTCAACAAACAGGCACTGGTGCCGTGGCCGATGGCGCCGCAGGCCTTCCGTGACCACATCGCAGCCGAACGTGCCGGGTGGGCAAAGATCATCCGCGAGCAAGGCATCGCCGCGGAGTGAGCCGGATCACTCCGACTGACGGATGTTGTACTTGCGGATCGCAGCGGACCAGCGGACCAGGTCGTTCCGCAGGAGCTTGTCGAATGCCTCGGGCGTGCCGGGTGCCGGTTCGAAGCCGCGGTCGCGCAGCAGCGCCGATGCGCTGCCGGCGGTGAGTGCGCGATTGAGCGCCGCATTGAGCGTCGAGATCCTCGCCTGCGGGGTACCTGCCGGGGCCAGCAGTCCATACCAGCCGCGGACCTCGAAGCCCTTGAAGCCCTGTTCGTCCAGTGTCGGCACGTCGGGCAGATCGCCGCCGCGCCGGAGCGTCGTCACGGCCAGTGCCTTCAGCTTGCCGGCGCGCACCTGCGGGATGATCGACCCTGGCCCCGAGACGGTGACCTGTACTTCGTTGCCCAGGAGGGCACCCATCAGCGGCGCAGTGCCGCGATAGGCGATGTGTGTCATCTTCAGCTTCGCGAGCGCGAAGAACACCTCCTGCACCACCTGGTTGATGGCGCCACCCGAACCGAAGTTCAGCTTGCCCGGATTGGCCTGCGCATGGGCGATGAAGTCCGCCAGCGTGCCGCCGGGCACGGCGGCGTTGACGGCAAGGTAATAAGGCTGTTCGATCAGCAGGCCGACCGGCGCGAAGTCGCGCAGCACGTCGAACGGAGGCTTGTCCATCATCGCCGGCGCGATGACCGAAGCCGAATCCGAGAGGGCGATCGTGTAGCCGTCCTGGGACGACTGGGCGCCGAGCTGCAGGCCGAGCAGGCCCTGGGCGCCGCTGCGGTGGTCGATGACCACTGGCTGCCCGAGGTTCGCCTCCAGTGGCTGTGCGACCACGCGCATCACGAAGCTCGTGTTCCCGCCCGGGGCGAACGGGACGATCACCCGCAGCGGCTTGATCGGGAATTCTGCGGCATCGGCGGCGGGATCGATGAGGGCTGCGCCGGCCAGTGCGGTGATCGCCAGCAGCCTGCGGAGAACGGGATTTGCCATGTGAGGGCCTCGCGTCGTGGCTAGGGTCGGTACGTAGGTCGGTTTCAGGTCAGCGTCGAACCGCCGATGTCCGCGAACAGCTGGTCCACCGGCAGCGGCGCGCGCAGGATGCCGTGCTCGACCATGTACTGCTGAAAGGTCTCGAAATTCCGGCGTCCAGCCTCGATGCCGTAAGGGAACGGATCGCGTCCGAACACCGCGTCGATCTCGTCGATATCGTCGTGCATCCAGGGCAGCATGTAGCGCGGGATGGCGATGTAGCGCATGTGCCTGATCGCGATGTGCTTCGATTTGCAGAACGCCTCGTACAGGCTCTTCGCGATGAACGGATGCCGCTCATACAAGTCGCGCCGGATCGCGATGCAGTGCATGATCGGGAACTGTCCGGTGCGCCGGTAGTACTCCTTCTCGCGCTCGCGGAAGTCGGGGAACAGGCGGGCCACATCCGGATTGGCGTGGCGGGAGTCTGGAAGCCGCGTACCGAGGATGGCATCGATCTCGCCCGCATCGAGCATCTCGCTCAACGAACGGCCGCTGCGATTGACGGTGACCGGGACCTCGCGCACCAGCGGCATCACGTCCGGCTCGCCATGCTGCCCGGGATCGTTGATGTTGCCCTCGACCCACTCGACACCCGACAGGTCGACGCCGTACTCGTGCTGGAGGATGCCGCGCATCCATACGGTAGCGGTCATCGTGTAACGAGGCAGGCCGATGCGCCGGCCCTCGAGGTCCTTCGGCGTGCGCACGCGGCTGCGGTTCACCGTGATGTAGCCGTGCCGGAAGCAGCGCGCCGGATACACCGGCAGCGCGATGAAGGGCGTGCGCTCCTTCTGGACTGACAGCCTGGCGATGTAGTCCGAGCACGACATCTCGGACACGTCGAACTCCTGGGTCGCAGACATCCGGTTGAAGATGTTGCGTGGGTCGTCGTTGACGATGAAGTCGAGGTCGATGCCGGCGGGCTTCACTTCGCCAGTGTAGAGGGCCTGCATCCGGTCGTAGAGACCGCTGGCGAGGCTGATGCGCACCGGCGCGCGGGAGTCGGACCTGGCCTCTACCCCGGACCCTGCCTCGGCAGTATCGGTCTTCTGCATGCGGTTGGCACCGGGCTGTACAAAGTGTGATCACAATATAGGCGCAACGCCGTGATGCTGCAACCTGCGGCAGTTGGCTAGAATGCGCCATTGCGCTGCAGCGACCAGAGGCCGGCATGACCGCGAAGACCCGTGAACCCTACGTCGGACGGCCGGTCGAGCGGCTCGAAGACGAGCGGCTGCTGCGCGGCCGCGGTTTATACGTCGATGACCTCCACTGCGACCGCATGTTGCATGCGGTGATCCTGCGCAGTTCCGTCGCGCATGGCCGCCTGCGTTCGATCGACACGTCGGTGGCGCTGGCGATGCCCGGCGTGCATGCCGTACTGACCGCATCCGACCTGGCCGGTGGCGTACCGATGGTACCGCTGCGGATGGAGCCGCACCCCCAGGTCGCGCGCTATGAACAGCCGGTGATCGCGGTACACAAGGTGCGCTATGTCGGAGAACCGCTGGCGGTGGTGGTTGCCGACACACCGGCGCTCGCCGAGGATGCGCTGGCAGGGATCGTGGTCGACATCGAGCCGCTGGCAGCCGTTACCGGATGGCGGCATGCCGCAAGCGACGAGGTCCTGCTGTTCGAGGAACACGGTACCAACCAGGTGATCACGCTGACCGCGCTGCGCGGCGACGTCGATGCCGTGTTCCGTGACGCCGACTACACGCGTACGGAGCGCTTCGGCGTGCACCGGCACACCGCGGTCCCGATGGAGACCCGCGGCCTGCTGGCGGAATGGGACGAGGTCGCGGGCCGCCTTCGGGTATCCGGCCTGATGAAGGTTCCGTTCGCGGTGCGTGCGGTGCTTGCCCGCCTGCTCGACCTCGCGGAAGACCGGATCGACGGCGTCGAGAACGACGTCGGTGCCGGCTTCGGCATGCGCGGCGAGTTCTATCCCGAGGACTTCCTCGTCCCCTTCCTCTCCCGCCGCCTCTCACGGCCGGTGAAGTGGATCGAGGACCGCCGCGAACACCTGATCGCCACCACCCATGCGCGGGAGGCAGACTGCGAACTGGAGATCGCCTGCCGGCGCGACGGCACCATCCTCGGCCTGCGCGGCGTGTCCTGGTTCGACACTGGGGCCTACGTGCGCGCGAACGGCATGACCGGTCCGCGCAATCTGGCGCAGATGATTCCGGGCCCCTACCGGATCGGGCACCTGAAGATGGAGGTCCGGCTGGTCGTGAGCAACAAGACGCCTGCTGGAAGCTACCGGGGTCCCGGCCGCTACGAGGCGGATTTCTTCCGGGAGCGCCTGATCGATCTGGCCGCCGCTGACCTCGGCATCGACCGGGTGGCCATGCGCCGCATGAACCTGCTGACCGAAGCCGACATGCCCTTTCCGCTCGGCACGGTCCTGCCCTGGGGCCACCGCGGCGCGACCACCGATACCGGCGATTACCGCATGCCGTTCGACCGTTGCCTGAGCGAAATCGGCTGGGCGGCGAAGCGGGCCCTCACAGGGCGACTGGTCAACGGCCGCTACCACGGACTCGGCGTGGGCTGCTACCTCGAGGGCGGCTCGATGGGACCGCTGGAGAACGCACGGCTGGTGCTGGAGCCGGATGGGCGGGTCGCGGTCTATGTCGGCTCGTCAGGCGTCGGCCAGGGCCTCGAGACCATCTTCGCGCAGATCGCCGCCGATGCACTCGGGCTCCCGATCGAGCGTATCCGTGGCGTTTTCCACGGCTCCACCGGCTATGTGAAGCTCGGCTATGGTTCCGGCGGCTCGCGGTCCACCGTGATGGGGGGCTCGGCCATCCTCGATGCAGCAGCCAACCTGCAGCAGGCGATCCGCGCGACGGCAGCGGCGCAGTTCGGATGCCGCCCCGAGCAGGTGGAGATCCTAGACGAGCTGCGTGCGGTACGCGCCGGCAGCCTCGCCCGCTCGGTGCCTGAGCTCGCTGCCGAAGGGTTGTCTGCCGAAGGAAGCTTCCACAATGACCGGCGAACCTACAGCTATGGCACGCACGCTGCGCATGTCGCGGTGGATCCTGCAACCGGCCATGTCCAGGTACTCGACTATGTCGCGGTCGAGGACGTCGGCCGCATCATCAACCCTGATACTCTGCGTGGCCAGGTGGTCGGTGCAATCCTGCAGGGGCTGGGCGCCACCCTGCTCGAGGAATTGCTCTACGACGCGCAGGGACAGTTGCTGACCGGGACTCTCGCGAGCTACCTGGTACCGGTTGCCGATGACTATCCAGCGATCCGGTCGATTTCGCTCGAAATGTTTCCGTCA
>CAMDXD010000236.1 GCA_945877995.1 Bordetella parapertussis | reverse complement strand
AATAACATGAACACGCCGCAGCTCAGACAGGACTCCCGGTCCTTTGTTCCGTGGCGGCGTCAGCCACACCAGAGCGACACAGGTACATAACTACAAATACCCCAAAGGAACCAACATGGACCGCAGGAACATGATCACCGCCATCGCTTCGGTGGCCGCGTCGAGCACGCTGCTTGCCGGCTGCAGCACCAACATGGGTTCGGGCGCCACGCCCGCCGAGCGCCGGGCCACGATCGACAAGGGCTTTGACAAGGCCATGGGTGATCTCTACCAGAGCGTCAGCGGCACGCGCGAGCTCGCCTCGCGCGCGCGCGGCATCCTCGTGTTCCCGAATGTGATCCAGGCCGGCTTCATCATCGGCGGCGAGTTCGGCGACGGGGCGCTGCGCGTCGGTGGGAAGACGACCGACTATTACAGGATCACCGCGGGCTCGTTCGGCTTCCAGGCCGGCGGTCAGTCGAAGGCCGTGATACTCATGTTCCTGACCGAGTCGGCGTTCGCCAACTTCCGCAAGTCCGATGGCTGGACCGCGGGTGTCAATGCATCGGTGGCGGTGATGCGCGCCGGCGCCAACGCAGCGGTGGATACCGCGACTGCGAAGGCGGACATCGCCGGCTTCGCACTCGCCAACGCGGGCCTGTTCGCAGGTGCTTCGATCGACGGCAGCAAGATCTCCAAGCTGGAGTTCTGATCTGCGCCCGCCCGCGTGCCCCGGCAAGGGCGCGCGGGCGGGCAATCCGGACATGCGTCACGCAGTACGCAATTTCGCCATCCGTACCACCGCCACCGTCACCATCGGCAACACGAAGCCGATCACCATCACGGTCACCAGCAGCATGCCCAGCTCGCTGTAGTCCGCCGCCACCTTGATCGCACCGGTCGGATCCTTCACCTGGCGCGTGACATCGAACACCTGGTTCAGGTACTTGGTACCGAGCTGCGATGCGGACAGCGCCAGGTTGGTGAACGAGGCCATCACCGCGAAGAAGGTCGCCTTCAAGTGCTCGGGCGCCGAATTGGCGATCCAGGCGAGCATCGGGATCATCGCGATCTGGCCCAGCGGGGACTCGAGCGCGGTATCGATCACCGCGATGAAGTGCGCATCGACCACGCCGCCGGTCATCGCAGCGGTCCATACGTGCAGGCCGTGGTACATGCCGAGCGTCGGCAGCGCGAGGATCGTACCGGCGATCGTGAGGAACACGACGATCGTCGCCAGCGTGTGCTCGGCGATGAAGCGGCGGAAGATGAACATGCCAGCCAGCGTCAGCAGGCTGCCCAGCAGCGACAGCTTGGCGAGGAACTGCTGGTCGAAGCCGAGTTCGTCGATGAACCACCAGGTGGCACCAGCACCCGGCCCGGGCATCGCACGGAAGATGAACACCACCACCGCGGTGCCGATCAGCAGGCGCTGCGCATCGGGGTCGAGCTCGCGGGTGAGGCGCACCATCAGGAACACGATCACCGCCATCGAGCCGGCGAAGATGATCTCCTGGCCGTAGCTGAAACCGCCGAGGCCGACCGCGAGCGTGATCGCCACGAACACCAGGCTGCCACCGAGGATCCACCAGTTGGGCCGGGTCGCCGACGGTGTCTCGTAGAGCACCAGCGCAATCTCCTCGCGCGTCTTGCCCAGGGCCGCCAGATTGCGGACGGTGTTGCGCTTGATGAAACCTGCGAGGATCACTCCCAGCACCGACAGCAGCGGGATCACCAGCGCCAGCGCATACACGTTGCCGTAAATGGCGACCTTCTGCGCCTCGGGCAGCTTGGCTGCGTCCTGGAACATCCAGACGTTGATCAGGCCGACCAGAACGGTGCCGCCGATGATCGCCACCCGGCCGAGCATCTGCATCGTGGTGTGCATCAGCTTGCGCTGGTCCGGGTCAACAGGATTGCCGTGTTCGTCCAGCCGCGGTACCGCCTCGACGGTCATCGCGTCGGCCACGCAGTCCTGGATCACGAAGCCGACCGGCGACAGCAGCGCCGAGGCAACGAACCAGGCCTCTTTCGGCGCGATGGCGACCATCGCATCGGTGTGCACGATCAGCCCGTACATGATCAGCAGGCTGGACGCGATCACCGAAGCGCCGAGCCAGACCAGCCAGGCCTTGTAGCGCCAGATCAGGTCGACCAGGTGCCCGAGCGGCATCTTCAGCGCCCAGGGGATGCCGGCCCAGAAGCCGAGCGCGGCAAGGAAGGCGGCCGACAGCCCGAGGTATTCCTTGACGAAAAACGTGCCGACGATGCCGGTCAGGCCGGATACCCCGGCCGCCACGTAGACCATCAGCGGCGGCAGGTACGACCAGCGCATGTCCCGTCCAAGGGACAGGACGTTGCGGTCGAACCAGCGCCAGACCGGGTTACCTGCGTCAGCGAGCGTGGTCGTCGTGTCGGTGGTCATGGAGCCTCGTCGCAGATGGCGCTACAGCCTGATCAGTATGTTCCCGTATCCATCAAGCTCCGCCGTCGTCCCCGGCGGCACCACGCAGGTCGAATCGTAGTCCTCGACGATCAGCGGCCCGTCGGTCTTCTGCGCCAGGTCAGACCGGCGCAGGATCGGCGTCAACTGCCAGCCGGCCTGCGGCCCGAAGTACACCTGTCGCGGCGGCGGTGCCGGCCGCTCGGCGCGCACGTCATGCAGCGCCTCGGGCACCAGCGCGCGCTCGGGCAGGCCGAGTGCGATCACCTTGATGTTGACCATCTCGATCGGGATCGACGACGGCGAGCGATGGCCGTAGGTGCGTTCGTACTCCTTCGCGAAGGTCTCCTCCAGCACCGGCACGGTGACCCCGTCCAGCGGCGCATCCGGCGCCGGCACCGCAAGTTCGTACGACTGCCCCTTGTAGTGCATGTCGGCGAACTTGCGGATGCGGATGCGCTCGGCCGGGAAGCCTTCGGCCTCGAGCTGGGCACGGCCATGCGCGATCAGCTTGTCCCAGGCGGCGTTGATGTCGGACACGCCTGCGCTCGACAGCACGCGCCGGAAGGTGCGCGAGTAATGGTGTTCGACGTCGGCATAGAGCAGCCCGAACGACGAGAACAGCCCCGCCGACGGCGGCACCACCACCAGCTTCATGCCGAGCGACTGCGCGAGATCTGCGCCGAACAGCGGGCCGTTGCCGCCGAAGGCGAACAGCGAGAAGCCGCGCACGTCGCGGCCGCGCTCGACCGACACCGCGCGTATCGCACGCATCATGTTCGAGCCGGCAATCTTGAAGGCGGCATAGGCTGCATGCTCCGGTGACAACCCGAGCGGCCCGGCCACCTTCTCGGCCACCGCGCTGCGGCTCTTCGAAGCGTCGAGTGACAGTTCACCCTGCACCAGGTGCTGCGGATTGATGTAGCCGAGCACCACGTTGCAGTCGGTGATCGTCGGCTCGGTACCGCCCTTGCCGTAGCAGACCGGGCCGGGGAACGCGCCCGCGCTGTCCGGGCCGACGCGCACCGCGCCGCCGGCATCGACACGCACGATGGAGCCACCGCCGGCACCGACCTCGGCGAGGTCGATCGCCGGCACACGCAGCAGGTAGCCCGACCCAGTGAGCAGCCGCGAGCCGATCATGATGCCGCCGCCGACGCTGTACTCGGTGGCGCGCGACACCTCGCCATCCTCGACGATCGAGGCCTTGGCGGTGGTACCGCCCATGTCGAAGGTGACGATCTGGGTAAGGCCCAGCTTCTTCGCCAGCGCCTGTGCGCCGACCACCCCGCCGGCCGGTCCGGATTCGACGATGTTGACCGGCATCCGTGCGGCCTCGGCATCGGTGATCAGGCCGCCGTTGCTCTGCATCAGCAGCAGCTTCGCATGGATGCCCGAAGCATCGAGGCTCTTGCGCAGCGTTTCAAGGTAGCGCTTGACGATCGGCAGGATGTAGGCGTTGACCGTGGTGGTCGAGGTGCGCTCGTACTCCTTGATCTCCGGCAGCACGTCGTAGCTCACGCAGTGCGGCAGGCCGGGCGCGCGCGCTTCGATTACCTGCTTGATCGCGTACTCGTGTACCGGGTTCAGGTACGAGTTCTTCAGGCAGACGGCAATCGCCTCGACGCCTTCGCCGAGCATGCGGTCGACCACGCGCTCGACCTGCGCGAGGTCCAGCGCGATCTCGACTTCGCCCTGCGCGTTGATGCGTTCGTCCACTGGCAGGCGCAGGTAGCGCTCGACCAGCGGCTGCGGCTTGTTCCAGACGATATTGTAGAGATGCGGCCGGCGCAGGTTGCGGATCTCGAGGATGTCGCGGAAGCCTTCGCTGCAGATGAGGCCGGTGAGCACGCCCTTGTGTTCCAGGATCGCGTTCGAGCCGACGGTGGTGCCATGACGCAGCACGTCGACGTCGCGCCCGACCAGCCCATGCTCCTTGAACAGGTCGCTCAGGCCCTGGACGATCGCCAGCGCGTAGTTGTCGACGCTGGAGGAGATCTTCTTGGTCAGCAGTCGGCCGTCCTCGGACAGGAACACGATGTCGGTGAACGTGCCGCCGATGTCGACGCCGACGCGGTAGGTGGGGTTGTGTGGAAGGGAGTCGCTCATTTCCTTGATGCCTCGATCGCGCGGATGTCGGTGCCGTCGAAGTCCGCCGGCCATGCATGGGTGACGAAGGGAAGCGCCGCGCCACCGCGCGCGGCACGCCGGGTCTCACGCAGCGCATGCGTCGCCGCCTCGTCCACGACCCAGGCCTTGCGGTCAACCACCACGCCGTACTGCGAACGCGCGAGCTCATCGCTTAGCAACTCGTTGCGCACGTCGCGCAGCACGCGCAGCGGGTCTCGCTCGAGCGGATCACCCCAGCCGCCGCCACCGGCGAGCACCGTGCGGAACACATCGCCGCGGTGGATGGAACGGGTGAACTTGCCGGTCAGCGGTTCTTCCTGTGGCGTTCCCGGGTTGAGCACGTTCTCCGACGGACGGCCGGGCTGGCCACCGTAAAGGCCGAAGGCAGGGAAGCGCTTGCGGTCGGCGCGCACCGACAGCACCGCCTCGTCCTCCAGGAACCGGTAGTCGCGCTTGTACGGCGCGCCGCCACGGTACTTGCCCGGGCCGAACTTGTCCGGCACGAACTCATAGGACAGGAACTGGATCGGATACTCGGCCTCGATCGACTCCACCGCATGCGAGGCCATGTTGCCCTTGATATGCGACAGCCCGTCATGGCCATCGTCGAACGCCCGCGCGCCCCACGAACCGCAGGTGAAGTCGACATAGATGAACGACTTGCGGTCGCGGTAGTAGCCGCCGATCGACACGTTGGTATTGCCGCCATCGGAGGCGGTCATGCCGTTGTCGGGCAGCATCTGGGCGAGCGCGCCGAAGGTGGCGTCGGTCATCCGGAAGCCGGTCATCGCGCGCGCCGCGCAGGCGCCCGGCATGATCACGTTGGCGATCGTGCCCTCGGGCGCGATGACCTTGATCGGACGGGATGCACCTTCGGCGTTCGGGATGTCCTGTGGCAGGATCGCGCGCACTGCGGTCCACGCCGAGCCACAGCTGTAGCTGTAGGTGGAGTTGATCGCGCCACGTACCTGCGGACTCGAGCCGGTGTAGTCGACCTCCATCTCGTCGCCGTGCTTCCTCACGGTCACGAACAGCCGGATCGGCTTGTCGCGATCGACGCCATCGTCGTCGATCCAGTCCTCGAAGCTCCATTCGCCTTCGGGCAGCTTCTCGATCGCCGCGCGGGTGACGCGCTCGGCGTAGATATTGATCTCCTTCATGAAGAAGGTCACGGTACCGGTGCCGTAACGCTCCACCAGTTCCAGGAACTGCTTCTCCGCGACATAGCAGGCCGACAACTGCGCAGTAAGGTCGCCCACGACCTTGTCCGGCACCCGCACGTTCGCCTCGAAGATGCGGAAGAAGGTGAAGTTCTTCACGCCGCGGTCGAACAGCTTGATCGGCGGGATGCGGATGCCTTCCTGGAAGATCTCGGTCGAGTCGGCCGCGCTAGAGCCCGGGACACGCCCGCCGACATCGGTGTGGTGCGCGATCGTGCAGGCGAATGCGAGCCGCTTGCCATCGACGAAGATCGGCTGGAACACGAAGATGTCCGGCAGGTGCATGCCGCCTTCGAACGGGTCGTTCATCGCGAACACGTCACCCGGGTTAATGTCGCCCTCGAAGCACTTCATCACCGACTGCAGCGCGACCGGGATCGCGCCGAGGTGGCCCGACAGCGTCAGCCCCTGCGCGACGATGACCCCGTCGCCGTCGGCAAACGCGGTGGAGAAGTCCATGTTGTTCTTCACCACCGAGGTGTAGCTCGTCCGGTGGACGGTGACCGCCATCTCGTCGGCGATCGCCGCGACCGAGTTCTTGAACAGCTCGAAGGCGATCGGATCACGAGTGGTGGAAGCATTGGTGCCAGCGGCTGTCGGTACATTCATCTGGGGCCTCGCCCGGGGACAATTTCCGCTAGCGTACCGGCAAATCGACAGGCCCGGCAGGCTTCCCGACTCGCAGCAGGCATGG
>CAMDXD010000235.1 GCA_945877995.1 Bordetella parapertussis | reverse complement strand
TTCCTCGCCTCGCCGCCCCTGGTCGTGGCCTACGCCCTGGCCGGCAACGTCCGGATCGACCTGTCCACACAACCGCTCGGCCATGACACTCAGGGCAACCCCGTATACCTGCATGAACTGTGGCCCGACCCGGCGGAGGTCGAACGGATCGCCAGCAACAGCCTCGAACCCGAGCTGTTCACACGCACCTACGCCAGCCTTTACGAGGGCACATCCGAGTGGCAGCAACTGCCCTACCCGCGCGGCCCCCGGTTCCCGTGGCAGGCCGACAGCACCTTCATACGACCGCCACCCGAGTTCGAAGGCTTCGGCGAAGCGAGCGAAAGCGCCAGCGAACATCGTCGACCCGCAAAGATTGAAAACGCGCGCATCCTCGCGGTCTATGGCGACAACGTGACCACCGAACATGTGTCCCCGATGGGCCCGATCCCGACCGACTCGCTGGCCGCCGACTACCTGGCCGCGTTAGGGGTGCCTGACCACGACCTGGGGACCTATGCCGCACGGCGACTCGTGCCGCAGGTGATGACACGCGGCACCTATTCGAGCCCGCATCTGCACAACCGGATGACTCCCGACGCGCCCGGTGGCTGCACGGTTCACCAGCCCAGCGGCGAGCGCCTGACGATGTTCGAAGCGGCCCAGCGGTATCGAGCGGCGCAGATTCCGCACGTGGTGATTGCCGGGCGCAATTATGGCACCGGGTCGTCGCGCGACTGGTCGGCGAAAGGACCACGAGAACTGGGCGTCCGCGCGATCCTCGCCACCTCCTTCGAACGCCTGCATCGGGCGAACCTGGTCGCAGCCGGGGTGCTGCCGTTGCAGTTCGATGATCCCGAGGCGGCTGCGACGCTGACCGGCAGCGAGACGCTCACCCTCGATGGACTCGATCGGCTTTCGACACCGCGCGCTTCCATCAGGTGCGACGTCCGTGCAGTGGACGGTGCCAAGTACACGCTGCAACTCACCTCGGCGCTTCATACGCGACGCGAAGTCGCGCAGTTCGCAGCGCGTGGTCTGTATCGGGCCCTGCTGGGGCAACGGCTGCGGCCGGCGCAGCCGCCCCGACCGATCGAAAAAGGCCGAAGCGACTAGACGCGTCAGACGCTCGTACCCTGGATCGGGCGTCCTGCGGCGCCCGATCCCCTGGCCTGGGTGTCAACCAAGCGACTTCGGTCGGCACGCTCAACCCGGAAAGGCCGCCACAAGCTCTCGCGCCGCCGTCGGTACGTCCTCGAGGCTCATGACGACCGACGCAAGCCGATTGACTTGCGCGCTCGAAGCCCGCGCACCGAACTCCATGCAACTGCGAAACTTCCCGAGCAGTTCGGCCTCGCTCAACGGATCAGCGGGGCTGCCCTTCACGACGTCGGCACGTGCCTCTATCCTCATCCCGCTCGTCAACGTGACCGTGACCCGAGCGGCCTGCGAAGCAGGATCGATCGACGGATCGTCAATGGCCCGAGTCCTGCTTGTGAGCGCGACGACGCGCGGATCGCCGAGCGCGGCCTTGTCGTAGCTGCCGAGATCCAGACGCCCGTCGCTGAGCGCGCGCGCGAAGCTGTATGCGGCACTGAACTGGGCCTGCGTGACCGATCCACTCGCCGGGTCGTAGGGTGCGCCGACGGTGAGCCAGTTGAGGCGACCGAGGCCGATTTCCACGCGCTCGACATCTGCCGCTTTCACGCCCTGCTCGTGCATCTGGATGCCGAGGCCTACCGCCGCGTGATGGCAACGGCACCCCGGCCAGGGCTTGAAGCTATACCCGGGGATGTGCCAAGTTTTGCCAAGTCCGGCAGTCAGCGCCTCGGGCTCGACCTCATCACGTTCGTACAGGGAGAACAGTCCGGCACTACCTTCCAGCGATCGCGCCGTTCCCGTCAGGCCGTCGGCCGCGAGAAACGCGCCCAGCACGGCGTTCCGCGCAGCGAAGCCCGGGCCGAGGCGCTTGGAGAGCACGCCATCGCGCATGCTCTGCGCCGATCCGCCGGCCTGGTGATATGCCATGCCGAGCGCGTTGCGCAGACCTTCGGCATCGAGCGCGAGCAGCTTCCCGGCTGCCAGGCCGCCCGCGAGTGTTCCGAAAACCATCGTCGGGTGCCAGCCGTGCGCAAGGCTGCGGCTGCAAGCGACGCCTAGCCGAGCAACGAGCTCCATACCCACCGCGAACGATAGCAGGAGATCCTTGCCGGACACATCACCCATGGCTTCCGCAGTCGCCAGCACAGTAGGGAAAATGACGCAGCTGCCGTGCGAGCGCGCCGGGTCATGCTGGTCGTCGAAATCGAGCGCATGCGCCGCTGCGCCATTGGCGAGGGCAGCGCTCGGGGGCGCATATCGGCGCTTGCGGAGGAGACCTGTCGCAGCGCCCCCGGTCTCCCATCCCGTAAGCCGACGATCAAGTTCGTCGATTCCCGGCGCGCTCGCGGCACCACCGATCACGCCAAGTGTGTCGAGCAGAAGTCGTTTGACCGTGCAGATGACTTCGGGCGGCAGATCTTCGTAGCGCCATCGCGCAATCTGCTCGCACAGGCGCAGGCTGTAGCCGTCGTCCAGCTGCTGTGCCATCTACTGCTGGAGCTGTATGCCGGTACTGCGCACGACAGTGTCCCAACGAGTGAACTCTTCGCGCACGAACGCCGTGAACGCAGCCGGCGAGGTTGAAACAACGGGATCGATACCGAGCGACGCATAGCGCTCGCGCGTCTGGGGCGACTGGGCGGCGGCGACGAGCGCTGCGTGGATGCGCATCACGGTTGCCGCAGGGACGCCCGCCGGCGCCATGATACCGTACCAGTTCGTCGACTGAAGCTCCCGGTACCCCTGCTCGCTCGCCGTCGACAGGTCGGGAAGGAGCGGCGAGCGCTGTTCGCTGGTAACGCTGATTGCACGCAGGCGGCCCGACTTCACGTGCGGCAGCGGCCCTGGCAGGTCACCGATGATGAGCGGCACGTGACCGCCCAGCACATCGTTAAGCGCCGCCGCCGTGCCCTTGTAGGCGACGTGCGCGATGTCCGCCTTGGCCATGCGCTTGAACATTTCGAGGGTGAGATGCGAAAGGCCGCCAACGCCCGGCGAACCTGCAGAAAGCTTGCCAGGGTTCCTCACCGCGAGTGCCGCGACGTCGTTCAGCGTTTTCACCGGCAGGCCCGGGTGCGCCACAAGGATCTGGGGCGTGGCGGCGACCAGCGTGATCGGAGCGAACTCCTTGAGTGTGTCGTACGGCACCTTCGAGTAGACGAGCGGGTTCAGCACGAATGTGCTGACGCCGGAGAGAAAGATCGTATTGCCATCCGGCGCAGACCTGGCGACGCTCTCGGCGCCGATCATGCCGTTCGCACCCGGGCGCGCTTCGACGATCACTTGCACGCCCAGTTGAGTGCCGACGATCGGCGCGAGCAGACGAGAGACGGTGTCGTGACCGCCGCCCGCCGCAAACCCCTGGACGATACGCAGCGGTTTGCCGACCTCCTGCGCGCAGGCCGCCGCGGCGACGAACAGCGGGGCGAGCATGCAGACGCAGGAAAGCGCCGCTCGCAAATTGGGCTTGATCATGATCCACGCCTCCCGGTTTTGTCGCTAGCCTGGTTCAAGGCCCGACGCTTTGCTCGCAATCTTGTTGGCTCATAACTATAGTAGCCGAAACCGAATCATCGGCACTGGCCAACCGTCTAGTGGGAATCGCGCCATGAAAATCACGTCCGTCGACATCTTCCCCTACCGCATTCCCAATCGCGAAGTTCACAGGATCGCGACCCTTACGCTGTCGGCGCTGGATAACGTCATCGTACGCATCCGCACGGACGAGGGCGTCGAGGGGATCGGCGAGTGCGTGACCGAAGCGAAGTGGAACTCCACTGTGATGGAGGCGCATGCAGTCCTCCTCCAGAAATATCTCGGGCCGGCGATCATAGGCGCGGACCCGTTTCGCATTCGCGAGGTCTGGGCGCGCATGGACGGCGTCGTTAACGGCCAGTTGCCGGCGAAAGGTGCGGTCGACATCGCGCTGCACGATCTCATGGGTAAGGCGCTGGGCCTCCCGGTGTGGCGGCTTCTGGGCGGCAGCAACGACAAACCGGTGCTGGTCGAGGGCCCGGGCTACGGGATCGGCTTCATGGCACCGGCGGCAGCGGTCGAACTCGCCCTCAAGGGGATCTCGGACGGTTGCCGGCAGATCGAGGTCAAGTGCGGACATCCTGCAGGACCGGCCCACGACCTCGCCGTCATTAACGCGGTGCATCGCGCATGCGGGCCGGACGTGAGCCTCAAGATCGACTGCACCGAAGGTTACACGTTCAAGGACGCGCTCAAGTACCTGCCCATGTACGCAGAGCGCAACGTTGTCTGGGTCGAGCAACCGATGCCGCGCCATGACCTCAAGTCGACCAGCCTGTTGCGCCCGCTCGTGCCGGTGAAGATCGCGCTTGAAGAAAGTATCGGCGCACCTGCCGATATCCTCCGCGTCGCCGAAATGGGTGCGGCTGACGGCATTCACGTGAAACTCGCGATGCTGGGCGGCATGAGCAAGTGCATGGAGATAGCGGCTGTGTGCGATGCGGCAGGGCTCGCAGTGCTGCCGGGCTGCTCAACGGCATCTGGCATCGGACTCGCCGCCGCGCATCATTTCGCGGCTGCGATCGAGCCTGCGCGGGGCTGTCACGCGTCCCCGCTCGGTCGCGCCGTCGACGATATCATCAAGGATCCGCTGCCGCCCTATCCGGCCGAAGTGCACCTGTCAGATGCGCCTGGCCTGGGCGTAGAAGTGGACTGGGAAAAGGTCGCCAAGTACGCCGCTTGAGCATTCGTGACACACGCTCGGGCTTTATGCGCGCTGTTTGCCGTTCGAAGAGTGGTTGGTCTTGTACGCCCAGCCGCGTTTCCTACCATCGAAAATGGACATCGGGGATGAAAGCCCCGGTGGCCGCCCACTCCTGTCCAAGAAGGGAATGCGAAACAAAAGGCGTTGAGCCGTCTTCGGGGTGAGGTGTCTCGACCAGAGGCACATCCCCCACATTGAGTTCGAGACCTTGGTCCGCCAGACCGGTGCGGAATACGCGAGTAAGGGGTTCTCGAATTGGGCGGAGTCGATTGCGAAGGTGTTTTTTCAGCCGGGTCGGGCGTATTCGCCGTGCGAGATCGAAGGCGGGTTGAAGAACTGCGGAGGGACGCTTTCGCAACTGGGTCGAGGCACCGTCGCGCTCGACGCTTTCGTATGCCAACGTGTATTCGTTGCATAATTTCAAGACTGAGATCACATGTCAGAACCGCAGGGCCTCACACTGATTGCCGTCGGCCAGTCACTGATCCGTGAGGATCTGACCGACTACTCACACCCTGACTTTGACGCCGTCCTTGCACTCGTCCGGCAGGGCGACGTGACCTTTACCAACCTCGAAGGCACCATCGCAGGCCCGCACGGGGGCTGGCCGGTCAAGGACGGTTACTGCCACGCCGCACCGGCGTCGGTCCTTTCTTCTTTGAAGAACATGGGTTTCAACACCTTGTCCCTGTCGAACAACCACTCATTCGACCTGGGCCCGGGCGGCATCCTGTCCACGCTCGAGGCCTGCGATGAGCACGGCTTCCTGCACTCGGGCATCGGAGTCGACAAGACGGCCGCTGCGAAGGCGACGATCCGCCAGTTTCCTTCAGGCCGTATCGGCCTGCTGGCCATGGATGCTGGCCCGCAGCCGGAGACGTCGTACGCCCGCGATGCCGTACAGGGCATCCCCGCGCGCCCTGGTTGCAACCAGCTCGGTGCCCGCAGGGTCATCGAAGTGTCTGCGCAAGACATGCAGTATCTGAAGGATCTTAGCCAGCGCACTGGCTATGAAGCACAGAAGCGCCAGAACGCCCGCGCGGGCTACCAGGCGCTGGACGGCAGCGATCTCGAGTTCTACGGCAACGTGTTCCGCACGGCCGAGCAGCCGCAGGAGCGCCGGGAGATCGACCCTTCCGACCTGGACCGTCAGCTGGGTGCAATCCGCGACGCGGCTGCGAAGACCGACTACCTCTTCGTTTACGTGCATCACCATCATTGGGAGAACAATTGGGAAGACACGCCCGACTGGATGGTGGAGTTCGCGCACAAGACCATTGAAGCCGGGGCCAGCGGCTTCATCAGCCACGGCATCCCGCTGCTGCAGGGCATCGAGATTTACAAGTCGCGCCCGATCTTCTATTCACTTGGCAACTTCATCTATCTGACCTTGCCCGGGTTTGACGTACATCAGATAGCAGGTAATGTTCTGATGAACGGAGGGCATGATGGGCAAGAAGGAAGCAGTTCCGCATCGGCAGTACACGGCCGAGTTCAAGCTTGAAGCGGTGCGCCTAGCCGAGTCGGTCGGCGGCAACCAGGCTGCACAACGATTGGGAATTCCGGACTCGAGTCTGTGGAACTGGATTCGGTTGAGCCGGACGGGCAAGTTGAAGGCGGCCGACGGTATGGTAGCGCCGGCCAAGCGCCCACCCAG
>CAMDXD010000234.1 GCA_945877995.1 Bordetella parapertussis | reverse complement strand
CGCCGCGTTTGCGCGCGTCGGCCGCAACGACCCTTGCCCCTGCGGCAGCGGAAAAAAATACAAGCATTGCCACGGCAAACTCAGCTGACCCAGCAACTTCCGAAGAGAAACCGCCATGCCCGTGAACCTGTCTGCTCCTGATCCTGCCGCCTTGTTCGCGGTGCCCGGCGTTCGCATCGGCGTGGCCGAAGCGGGTGTGCGAAAGGCCAACCGCAAGGACCTGACCGTCGTGCTGATCGACGAGGGCTCGGCGGTCGGCGGCGTGTTCACGCAGAACCGTTTCTGCGCGGCACCGGTGCAGGTCTGCCGCGACCATCTGGTGGCCAACTACGGCATTCGCGCGATGGTGATCAACACCGGCAACGCCAACGCCGGCACGGGCGAAGACAGCCTGATGCGCACGCGCTCCACCTGCATCGCGCTCGCGCGCAAGCTGGAGATCGCGCCCGAGCAGATCCTGCCGTTCTCGACCGGCGTGATCATGGAGCCGCTGCCGGTGGACCGCATCGAAGCCGGCCTGGCCGATGCTTCGGAAAATCATTGGGCGCGTGCTGCCGAAGGCATCATGACCACCGACACGATCCCCAAGGCGTTCAGCCAGCAGGTTCAGGTCGGCGGCGCCACCGTCACCATCACCGGCATCAGCAAGGGCGCCGGCATGATCCGCCCGAACATGGCGACGATGCTGGGCTTCATGGCGACCGACGCGAAGATCGACCCGTCGCTGATCCAGCCGCTGGCCAAGCTGCTGGCCGACGCCTCGTTCAACCGCGTGACCATCGACGGCGACACCTCGACGAATGATTCCTTCGTGGTCATTGCCACGCAGAAGGCGGCGCACGCCACCATCACCTCGCTGGACTCGGCCGATGGCCAGGCGCTCGTGGCTGCGATGCAGAGCGTGGCGCGCCTGCTGGCGCAGGCCATCGTGCGCGATGGCGAAGGCGCGACCAAGTTCATCACCATCCAGGTCGAAGGCGGCCGCGATGCCGCCGAGTGCAAGCAGGTGGCCTATGCCGTGGCGCATTCGCCGCTGGTCAAGACCGCGTTCTTCGCCAGCGACCCGAACCTGGGCCGCATTCTGGCGGCCGTCGGCTATGCCGGCATCGCCGACCTCGACCAGACCGGCATCGACCTGTTCCTCGACGACGTGCATGTGGCGGTCAAGGGCGGCCGCAATCCGTCGTACCGCGAGGAAGACGGCCAGCGCGTGATGAAGCAGAGCGAAATCACGGTGCGCATCGGCCTGGGCCGCGGCAAGGCCAGCGAGACCGTCTGGACCTGCGACCTGAGCCACGACTACGTAACGATCAACGCCGACTACCGGTCATGAACGAGCAGTTCCAGAAGCTGATCGAGCGCGCCGAACAGCTCATTGCCCGCATCGAATCGATCCTGCCGCAGCCGCTCTCGGCGCCGGCCGACTGGAATGCGTCGATCGCCTGGCGCTACCGCCGCCGCAACTCGGGCCACGGCGTGCTGGAGCCGGTGAGGCACGTGGCCACGATGGCGCTCGATTCGCTGAGGGAAATCGACGTCCAGAAGGAAAAGATCGAGCGCAACACGCGCCAGTTCGTCGAAGGCAAGCCGGCCAACAACGTGCTGCTGACGGGCGCGCGCGGCACGGGCAAGTCGTCGCTGATTCGCGCCTGCCTGCAGGCCTATGCGCCGCAGGGGCTGCGGTTGATCGAGGTCGACAAGGCCGAGCTGGTCGACCTGCCGGACATCGTCGAGGTGGTCTCGCAGCGGCCCGAGAAGTGCATTGTCTTCAGCGACGACCTGAGCTTCGACGAGGGTGAGTCGGGCTACAAGGCGCTCAAGTCGATCCTCGACGGGTCGATTGCCGCGTCCACGCCCAATGTGCTGATCTATGCGACCAGCAACCGGCGCCACCTGCTCCCCGAGTACATGAAGGAAAACCTCACGTACACGCACACCGAAGACGGTGAAGTGCATCTGGGCGAGGTGATCGAGGAAAAGATTTCGCTCTCCGAGCGCTTCGGCCTCTGGGGGAGCTTCTATCCCTTCAGCCAGAACGAATACCTGACGATCGTCGGGCAATGGCTGTCGTCCTTCGGTGTCGATGCGGCCGCCATCGCGGCGGCGCGACCCGAGGCGCTGGTCTGGGCGCTCGAGCGCGGCTCGCGCAGCGGTCGCGTGGCCTACCAGTTCGCGCGCGACTACGCGGGGCGGAGCGCTGCGTGAGCGCGGAACCGCAACAGGCCCGCAAGCACACCGAGGTCGCGGTCGGCGTTCTGATCCGCCTGGCCGACGACGCGCTGCTGCTCTCGACCCGGCCCGAAGGCAAGGCCTACGCGGGCTACTGGGAGTTTCCGGGCGGCAAGATCGAAGCCGGTGAAACGGTCGAAGAAGCCCTGCGGCGCGAGTTGCAGGAAGAGCTCGGCATTACCATCGACGGCGCATCGGTCTGGAAGGTCACGGAGCACGACTATCCGCATGCGCTGGTGCGCCTGCACTGGTGCAAGGTCACGGCCTGGACCGGCGAGTTCGAGATGCGCGAAGGCCAGGCCATGGCGTGGCAGCAGTTGCCGCTCGACGTGACGCTGGTGCTGCCGGGTGCGTTTCCCGTGCTGCAGTGGCTGTCCGAGGAGCGCGGCCTGCCGTTCGTGCCGCCGCCGGTCGTCGCGCCTGTCATTGCGCCGGCCAACTGACTGATTGATGCATCCCAAGTACCGTCCGGACATCGATGGGCTGCGCGCGATCGCGGTCGGGTCCGTGCTGGTGTATCACGCCTTCCCGACGGCGCTGATGGGCGGCTTCGTCGGGGTCGACATCTTCTTCGTGATCTCGGGTTTCCTGATCACGACCATCATTCTCCAGAGCCTCGCGGCGGGTGACTTCAGCTACCGCGACTTCTACGCGCGGCGCATCCGGCGGATCTTTCCGGCGCTGATCGTGGTGCTGCTGGCGACGCTGTGCGCCGGCTGGTACTTGCTGCTGTCCGACGAGTTCGCCGAGCTCGGCAAGCAGACCGTGGGCGGCACAGCGTTCGTCGCCAACCTGGTGTTCTGGGGCGAGTCGGGCTATTTCGACACGGCTGCCGAAACCAAGCCGCTGTTGCACCTGTGGTCACTCGGCATCGAAGAGCAGTTCTACATTTTCTGGCCGCTGCTGCTGGGGCTCGCATGGCGCAAGGGCTGGCCGATCGTGCGCGTGGTGCTGGTGGTCGCGGTGGTTTCGTTCCTGGTGAACGTGACGACGGTGCACCCACTGCCGGCGGCGTCGTTCTACTCGCCGGCCTCCCGTTTCTGGGAGCTGATGGTGGGCGGCATCCTGGCCTGCATGCGACTGAAGCCGCCGGCGCCGAGCGCGTGGCGCAGCCATGTGCAGTCGGTGCTGGGCGTCGGGCTGATCGTGCTCGGGCTGGTGATGATCCGCAGCAACAAGGCGTTCCCGGACTGGTGGGCGCTGCTGCCCACGCTGGGCGCGGTGAGCTGCATCGCTGCGGGGCCGAACGGCGTGCTGAACAAGTATCTGCTGTCGAACCGGATGATGGTGTGGCTCGGGCTCATCAGCTATCCGCTGTACCTGTGGCACTGGCCGCTGCTGGCGTTCGTGCGCATCGTGGAGGCCGACCCGCTGCATCCGTCGCCGATCTACCGCGCTGGTGCGATGGTGGCCAGCGTGCTGCTCGCGTGGGCCACCTACCGTTTTGTCGAGCGCTACGCGAGAAACCGCCCCGGCGCGGGCACGCTCAAGGCGCTGGGCGCAGGGATGGTGCTGCTGGCTGCCGCGGGTGCGGCGATCTTCTTCGGAGTGCCCGAGCCGCGCAACAACAGCGCCCAGCTGCAGATCGTCGCCAACGCCGGACTGGATGCCGACTACTACCAGGGCTTCAAGCTCGACATGATCGGCGACCAGCTGGTCTACAAAGTCGGCGGTGGGCCCAAGCGGGTGCTGTTCCTGGGCGACAGCCACGTGCAGCAGTACGCGCCGCGCGTGATGGAGCTGGCCCGTACGCTGTCGATGGAAGACAAGTCGGCCTGGTTCGTGACCCAGGGCGCCTGTCCGGCCGTGCCGGGCGTCTTTGCGGACAAGAACATCGGATGCGCCGAGCGGCGCACTGCATTGCTGGCCTATGCACTGAGCCCCGAGGTCGATTCGGTGGTCATCGGTGGCTGCTGGAACTGCTACTTCGTCGGCCACGGCGCCCTGGAGTACTACTACCACGGTGCGGACAACGTGGTCCACCCGTTCCAGGGCGGCGATGGCATCGAGCGCTCGCTGGCCTCGCTGGAGGCCACGCTGCGCGAGCTGGCGCGGCACAAGAAGGTCTTCCTGCTGCTCGACAATCCCGGTGGTCCCGAGTTCACGCCGAAGCGCCTGATCGAGGGCAGCCGCCTGACGCACATGGAGGCTTCGGTCTCGACGCCGACGACGCCGCTGCCGGCCGACCAGAAGCAGCTCAATGACCGGCTGCGCGCGATTGCGCAGGCGAGCGGGGCCGAGGCCATCGACGCGATGGCGGTGCTTTGCAAGGACGACCAGTGCATCCGCACGATGCCCGACGGTGCTCCCGCCTACAAGGACGCGGACCACCTGCGCCCGCGCTACACCCGGGAAGAGGCGAGCTACTTCGACCGCACGGTGCGCGCCGCGCAACAGCCATCGCGCTGAGCGAGGCTTCGCGAACAACGATGCATCCCAAATACCGCCCGGACATTGATGGCCTGCGCGCCATCGCGGTGGGGTCGGTGCTGACCTACCACGCCTTCCCGAGCCTGCTGCCCGGTGGCTTCATCGGGGTCGACATCTTCTTCGTGATCTCGGGCTTCCTGATCACCACCATCATCCTGCAGAGCCTGGCGGCGGGTGATTTCAGCTACCGGGATTTCTATGCGCGGCGCATCCGGCGCATTTTTCCGGCGCTGATCCTCGTGCTTGCCGCCACGCTGGCCTTCGGCTGGTATGTGCTGCTGTCCGGCGAGTTCGCGCAGCTCGGCAAGCAGATCACGGGTGGGGCGGCCTTTTTCGCCAACTTCGTCTTTCTCGGCGAGGCCAGCTATTTCGACGCCACGGCGGAGACCAAGCCGCTGCTCCACCTGTGGTCGCTGGGCATCGAGGAGCAGTTCTACATTTTCTGGCCGCTGCTGCTGGGCCTGGTCTGGCGCCGGCGCTGGCCGATCCTGCGCGTGACGCTGGCGGTGGCCACCATCTCCTTTCTGGTCAACGTGCTGACCGTCCAGCCGCATCGCGCGGCGGCGTTCTATTCGCCGCTGTCGTGGGCCTGGGAGCTCATGGCCGGTGGGCTGCTGGCGGGCATGCGATGGCAGGCAGCGGCTTCGCCGGCGACGTCACGCCCGGCGTTGAAGCACGTGCAGTCGATCGTCGGCGTGGGCCTGATCGTGCTCGGATTGTTCGTGACGCGCAGTACCCAGGCCTTCCCCGGCTGGTGGGCGCTTTTGCCGGTGCTGGGCGCGGTGAGCTGCATTGCGGCGGGACCGAACGGGGTGCTCAATCGCTACCTGTTGTCGAATCGGGTCATGGTGTGGGTCGGGCTGATCAGCTATCCGCTGTACCTCTGGCACTGGCCGCTGCTTTCGTATGCGCGCATCGTCGAGGGGGGCGAGCCTTCCCTGCGCGTCAGGGTGATGCTGGTGGTGGCGGCGATCGTGCTGGCATGGGCCACCTATCGCTTCGTGGAGCGCTTCGTCAAGGTTCACCTGTCGCAGGGCTTGCTGCGCGGGCTGGCGGGCAGCGGCGCGGTGATGGCACTGGCCGGGGTGTTGATCTTCTTTGGCATGCCGCACCCTCGCAACGACAGTCCCGCCCTGCAGGCCGGGCGGATGCCACGCGGGAAGACAACTACTACGACGGATCCCAGGAGGATGCCCTTGGCGGGCAGTTCGTCTATCGCATCGGCAACGGAAAGCACAACGTCCTTCTGATCGGCGACAGCCACATCGAACAATACGCGCCGCGCGCCATCGAACTGGCGCGCACGCAGCCCGATCGGACCCGCACGGTGTATTTCGCGACCCAGGGCTCCTGCCCGCCTGTGCCGGACCTGTTCACCAATCTCAACATCGGCTGCGACGAGCGGCGCACGGCAGTGCTCGACCTGGCGCTCGGACCGCAGGTCGATTCCGTGGTGATCGGGGCGTGCTGGAGCTGCTACTTCACCGGCGCCGGTCCCACGGTGAATTACTTCGTGGACGAGGCCAAGGTGGCGCATCCGTTCCTGAACGGGAACGGCATCGACCTTTCGCTCCAGTCGCTGGACCAGATGCTGCGGCGCCTGTCTGCGCACAAGAAGGTGTACCTGATGCTCGGGAATCCGGTCGGCATGGATTTCGATCCATTGCGGCAGATCCAGGGCAGCCGTTTGACGCACATGGCGGCGTCGACCGGCCAGCTCACGGCGCCGATGCCGGAGGACCAGGCCCAGCTGAATGCCCGGCTGAAACAGGTCGCCCTGGCAACGGCGCGGAGGTCATCGAGCCATTCGCGAGTTTGTGTGCCGCGGGGCAGTGCATCCGGAGCATGCCGGACGATGGCTCGCCGGCCTACAAGGACATCGGCCATCTACG
>CAMDXD010000233.1 GCA_945877995.1 Bordetella parapertussis | reverse complement strand
CCCATGTCGGTACACCACCAGTTCGGGTGCACGAACACGAACACGCCGAGCTGCTCGGCGGTCTTGAACAGCGGCCGGTACTTCGGGTCGGCCAGCTGCTGGTTGTTCACCATCGCCTGCATCTCGACCGCCTTGAACTTGTACTCGCGCACCGCGCGCTCGAGTTCTGCGATCGACGCATCGACGTCCTGCAGCGGCAGGCTCGCCATGCCGCGCAGGCGGTCGGGCCGCTTCGCCACCATCGCGGCAATGCCGTCGTTGTGCAGCTTCGCGATCTTCAGGCCGATCTCCGGCTTCGTCCAGTAGTAGAACGTCGGCGGTGCGGCGGAGATCATCGAGATGTCGATGCCCTTCTTCTCCATCGCCTCGACCTTGGCGTCGGCGTCGTAGTACTCCGGCACCAGCGGGAAGCTGTTCTCCTTGCGCACCACGCGTCGCTTGTCGCCCTCGCCTTCGATGCGGGTGTCGAAGGTCGCCTGGTCGGCGAGTACGGCATCGATGACCCCCTGCGGGATCACGTGGTTGTGCAGGTCGATTCGTTTCATCGAAGCTCCATCGGTGTCGGTGCGGTCGGCGCCGGGGCTCGCATGCGGGCCGGCGAGCGCGGAGTATAAGGGGGCCGGCCCACGCAAGCGCGTCAGTTTATACTGGCTGCAGGCACACTCGAACCGCAAGCCGGAGGAGCACCAACAATGAGCAACACCCACCAAACGATGCTGGTCGTCGGCGGCGGCATCATGGGCGCAGGCATCGCCACATCCTTCGCGTCGGCCGGCTGGACCGTGCACGTGATGAGCCCGTCGAAGAAGACCCGCGACGGCCTCCCCGCCAGCATCCGCACCGGTCTTTCGAAGCTGCAGGTCGACGAGTCGATGGCCGACGCGGTCGGCATCCACGAATCGCTCGATACCGTGCCCTGGCCCGCGCTCGCGCTGGTCGTCGAGTCGGTGACCGAAGACCTGCCGCTGAAGCAGCGGCTGTTCCCCGACCTCGCGGCGCGCAGCACGCCGCAGACCATCCTCGCCACCAACACCTCCAGCTTCCCGATCGGCGACATCGCCAAGGCGGTGCCGCAAGCCGACCGCGCACGCGTCGCCGGCCTGCACTACTTCATGCCGGCGCACCTGGTACCGCTGGTCGAGATCGTCCGTTCCGAGTTCACGGTCGACTGGGTCGTCGACCGGCTCGAGGGCTGGATGCGCGATGCACGCAAGGCACCGATCCGCGTGAACAAGGACATCTGCGGCTTCATCGGCAACCGCCTGCAGGCCGCGCTGATCCGCGAGGCCCTCTACCTGGTGGAATCGGGCGTGACCACCGCGCAGGGCATCGACGACGCGGTGCGCTTCGGCTTCGGCTTCCGCTTCCTCGCCTGCGGTCCCATGAAGCAGAAAGAGTTCTCGGGCTGGGACACCAATCTCGCGGCCGGCAACGTGATCTACCCGACGCTGTGCAACAACGCGAAGCACGGCGACATGCTGCACGGGATGGTCGCTGCAGGCCACATCGGCATGAAGACGAAGCAGGGCTTCTGGGACTACACCGACGAGAAGATCGCGGCTGAGAAAGCCGCGTACGAGAAGAAGCTGCGCCAGGCATTCGAACTGCTGCAGTCGGAACTGGGCGGCTGAATCCCGGGCCGAATCTCAGCCCGGATCTCAGCCCGGATCTCAGCCCGGATCGCAGCCCGGATCTCAGCCTGCAACGCGGATACCGCCGGCGTCGTACCCGCGTTGCACCCCGCGGCGATTACTTCGCCGCGATGACCATGATCTCGATCAGGGTCGTGGGGTTGCCGAGGCCGACCTGCACGGTCGCGCGCGAGGGCAGGTTCTTCGGATCGACCCAGGCGAGCCAGGCCTCGTCCATGCCGGGCTTGTTGCGCATGTCCGAGATGTAGCAGGTCGCGGAGAGGATCTTCGACTTGTTCGTGCCGCAGAGGGCGAGCGCACGGTCGATGTCGGCCAGCACCTGCTCGGTCTGCCCCTTGATGTCGAGGGTCTCGTCGGATGCGACCATGCCGGCGAGATAGCACACGCCGTTGTACTCGACGGCATCGCTGAGTTTCGGGCCGGACGGATGGCGGACGATCGTGCTCATGGGTGACTCCTTGGTTGGCAGAACGGCGGAGCTTAGCGAGTGCATCCGGCGTGCGCAAATCAGCGGTAGCGCAGTACCTCGCTCAAGCCGACCGCAGACGCCTCGTTGCCCCACGACGTGCGCACATGCGTCACCACCGCGGCCACCTGCTCGTCGGTCAGCAGGTGGGAGAACGGCGGCATGCCGTACGGCCTCGGGTTGCCGGCGGTGGAGGGCAGGAACCCGCCCGACAGCACCACGCGGATCACGTTCGCCGGGTTGCCCATCAGCAGCGCCCGGTTGCCGGCCAGCGGCGGAAAGGCATCCGTACTGCCGCGACCGTCGTCGCCATGGCAGCCCGCACAATGATCGGCATAAATCGCCGCACCGAGGCTGGCGATGCGCGGTGCAACCAGCGCCGGTGCCGCTGCTGCAGGTGCCGGCGTCGCGGGCAGCGAACGCAGGAACGTGGCCATCGCCGCCAGGTCGTCTTGCGACAGATGCTGCGTGCTGCGATGGACGACTTCCGCCATCGGCCCGAGCACCGACGCATGGCCGTTGAAACCGTCGCGCAGCAGCCGCACCACGTCCTGCTCCGACCATCGAGCCACCCCGCCCTCGGCGTCGGAGGCGAGCGACGGGGCATACCAGCGCTGCATCGGCACGAGGCCGCCCGACCACTCGAGTGCGGCATCGGTCGCGCCCCAGGCATTGCGCGGCGCGTGGCAGGCGCTGCAGTGGCCCAGGCCGCGCACCAGATAGGCGCCCCGGTTCCAACCCGCGTCGCGCGCCGGATCGTCGCGCCACGCCTCGGGCTGGAAATACAGCGCGCGCCAGACCGCGAGTGCTGCCTGCGAGTCGTACGGAAAGCGCAATGCATGCGACGGATTGGGCTGCACGACCGGCGGCACCGAGCGCAGGAACACGAACATCGCATCGGCATCGGCGCGGGTGATCCGGGTGTAGTGCGTATACGGGAATGCCGGATAGAGCAGCCGCCCGTCCCTGGAGCGTCCGTTATGCAGCGCGCGCCAGAAATGAGAGGCGTTCCAGTCACCGAGCCCGGTCACCGGATCGGGCGTGAGGTTGCCCGCATACACCACGCCGAACGGCGTCTCGACGCCACGGCCACCCGCCCAGTCGGCGCCACCGCGCGCGGTATGGCAGCCTGCGCAGTTGCCGGCACGCGCCAGATACGCGCCGCGTTCGATCAGGGCCGCCTGCGCCACCCGGTCGATTGGCGGCGCGGCCCCGGGCTCGACCGGATCCTCGCCGCGCAGGTTGAGCGCCACGACCAGTGCCGCGGCCGTCCCTGTCAGCGCCAGCAGGCCAGTGACCGCACGCAGGCACACGGCAAGCCGGCCCGCCCGTCGGCGACCATCGCCCACATGGTTCACGGAATGCTCCCGCACTGCAGCGGCAGTGGTGCAGCCAGCGCGCCTGCTGGCCGACCGCTCGACGGCACCGGCTGCGCAGACAGCCACGCAGCTGCGGCCGCGACATCCTCGCCGGTCATGCGCGACGCGATCTGCGCCATGCAGTCGGGTTCGGCCGCGCGCCGCTGTTTCGACTGCCACGCACCGACCTGCGCGGCGATGTAGTCGCGCGGCAGACCCAGCAGGCCCGGCATCGCCGGCAGCACGCCGGTCAGCGCCTCGCCATGGCAGGCCGCGCAGGCCGGCAGCCGGCGCGCCGGGTCGCCTTCACGCACCAGCCGCTCGCCATGGGCAAGTTGCATGGCATCGGCCTTCACCGCCGCCGGTGGCGGATAAGGCAGCGCCTGGCGCGAGAACCAGGTCGCGATCTCCAGCAGGTAAGCATCGGACAGGTGCTGCACCAGGTAGCCCATCGCCGCACTGGAACGGCGCCCTTCCCGGAAGTGGACCAGCTGGTTGTACAGATAGCCCGCGGGCTTGCCGGCGATCCGCGGGAAATAGCCTTCACCGGTCGCCCGTCCCTCTCGACCGTGGCAGGGCGTGCAGGCCTGCATCCGGCGCGCCATCGGATCGACCGCGGCTGCCATATCCTGCGCCAGGGCAAGCGGCATGCCGCCTGCGGCCAGCAACGCACACGCGACCGCGACGCACGCCAGCCATCGGCGCACCGCGGCCTCTGCCGCCCTAGAGCGTCGGTTGGCCCCGGAAATGATCGTAGCGGTCCATCGATTCGATGCCCAGTTCGAGCATCCGGTTTCCCTGTAACACACGCAGCGGCACCTTCACTCCGGGCTTGCCATACGCCCAGAGCCGTTGGTAGAGATCGGCCTGGCCGGCGAGTTCCTGACCGGCCAGCGCGGTGATGATATCGCCCCGGCGCAATCCCGCCTTCTGCGCCGGACTTTCCGGGGTCACCCGGGTGACGACGATGCGCCCCTGCACTTCCTGGGTGTGCACGCCGAGCCAGGGACGGGCATCGGAGCGCCGGCCGTTCGCGATCAGGTCGCCGAGGATCGGCCGCAGCGCGTTGACCGGGATGAACATGTTGCCCGGGAAGTTCGCCCTGGGCTGCACCGCATCGGCGACGAACAGCGAGCCGATGCCGAGCAGGCGCCCATCACGGCCGATCAGCGCCGCGCCGGCGAAATCGCCGCGCGGCGGCGCGGTGAAGATCGCATCGTCGAGGATGTACTCCCAGTAGCCGGTGAAGGTCCGGCGCGAGGCCACGTAGGCCACGTCGGCCGCCACCGCACTGGCGACCAGCACCGCTTCGGTGGCCTCGAGGGGCGCCGAGTCGCCGAGTTCAACCGGCCGCACCGCGAGCGGCGTGCTGGTGCGGATCAGCGCAAGACCGGTCGGCTGGTCGAAGGCAATCAGCGTCGCTGGTACGCTCTTGCCCTCGCCGGTGAAGACCTCGATCCGCGACGCCTCGACCACGATGTAGCCGATGGTGAGGATGAGGCCGCTGCTGTCGATCACCACCCCGGTGCCTTCGCGGTCGGGACCGAGCAGTTCCATCGACGTCGCATCGCGCAATGCCTTCATGCGGATACGGACCACTGCGCCCACCGCCTCGCGCAACCGCGCGGCGGCTGCGGAAGCATCGGCGGGAACGGCCGCGGCCGGTTCCGCCAGCAGCGGTTTGCCTTGCGCCTGCGCCTGCGGCACCCCTGCGGGCATCACCATGGCGAGGGCGAGGGCGAGCAGCATGCCGGCGAGCAGGCGTCCGGTCAGCGCCGCAACCGCCGCCGGACGCGGCGGCGGCACCCCGGCCGGACCAGGCCGACAGCCGCATCCCGGCACGGTCTCGGCATCGGGACTTCGGCCCGGGCAGCGTGGCAGCAGCAATGCGTCATCCATCGGGGCTTTTCACCGCAGTTTTAGGCAAATGAAGTGTGACACGAAGCCCGGCCGCCACCACTGGCCCGCCCTCTGTCCCAGCCCAAGCCCGCGCGTCATATCCTTATTCGATTTCATGCGTTCCAACTGGCGCCCCGAGCCACGATAATCAAATGTCAGTCGTACAGTGGTGGCTGGCCCGGAGCCCGTCTGCATTGCCGTGTCATTGCACCGCATTGCCCGTCCGGGCTGCAACGAACCAGGAGCCTCGATGATGGCATCACCCCGGAGTATCGCAGGCGCGCTGCTGCTCGCAGCCGCCGCGGCAGGCAGCGCTGCCGCGCAGACCCCGTCGGAGCGTCAGGTACGCGGATGGGCGGCGAGCTGCGCCGCCTGCCACAACACGGAGGGCCGTTCGGTCGGCGGCTTCCCCGCCCTGGCCGGCCGCAATGCCGACGACACCTATCGCGCGCTGATCGAGTTCCAGTCGGGCAAGCGTCCAGCCGCGACGATCATGCACCAGCACACCCGCGGCTATACGACAGACGAGCTGCGGCGCATCGCCGAGTGGTTCGCGACTGTGAAACCCGCCCGCTAGGCCGACACCGGAGTCCCCGCATGAGCGTCAATCGCAGAACCTTCATCAAGGCCGGCGCCGCCGGTGCCAGCCTCGCACTGAGCGGCTGTGCAGCCATCCCCGATCGCCCCCTCGCACGCGTGGTCGTGATCGGCGGAGGCTATGGCGGCGCCACCGCCGCCAAGTACCTTCGGCTCTGGGAGCCTCGGCTCGACGTCACGCTGGTCGAGCGCAACGAGGCGTTCGTGTCGTGCCCGATCAGCAACCTGGTCCTGGCCGGCACCGAGAAGATCGAGAACCTGACCGTCCGCTACGACGGGTTGCGCAAGTACGGCGTGCGCGTGATCCGTGACGACGCGACCGCGATCGACTACGACAAGCGCGTCGTACGCCTCGCGCGCGGCGATGCGCTGCCCTGGGACCGGCTGATCGTCGCCCCTGGCATCGACTTCCAGTACGAACAGATCCCGGGGCTGGACAACCCGGCGGCGCAGTCGCAGGTGCTGCACGCCTGGAAAGCCGGGCCGCAGACAGTCGCCCTGCGTCGCCAGCTCGAAGCGATGCCCGACGGCGGCGTGTTCGCGATCTCGATCCCGCGCTCCCCGTACCGCTGCCCGCCCGGGCCCTACGAG
>CAMDXD010000232.1 GCA_945877995.1 Bordetella parapertussis | reverse complement strand
CAGGCTGATCCGCTCCGGCGAGAACGGCCTGCTCGTCCCCTATGAAGACACTGCCGCCTTCATCGACGGTGCGGTGGTGCTCGCCAGCGACCGCTCGCGCGCCCGTGCGATCGGCCGTCGTGCGCGCGCGACGGCATGTGACTGCGGATGGGACGCGGTGGTCGAACGATTCGAAGCGGTGCTGGGCAGCGTCCTGCGCCCGGCCGAACCCGCACCGACGGAAGCGCTGTCGGTGCAACGGCGGACGGCCTGACCATGCTGGCGACCGCGACACTTACCCGTCCGGCACGCATTGTGGCGGCAGCCCCTGCGAGAACGCGTCCGCCCGCGCTCGAAGTGGCCTGGGCATCCGACCAGGACGACGTGCGGGCGGCGCAGCAACTGCGCTACCGGGTCTTCGTCGAAGAGATGGGCGCACGGATAACGGTGCCACCCGGTACCCCGCCGGGGATCGACGTGGATCGATTCGACGATGCGTGCGAACACCTGCTGGTGCGCACGCCCGCCTCTGGCGAATCGCCGCCCGAGGTCGTCGGCACCTATCGCGTGCTGACCCCGGCCGGGGCGCGGCGGATGGGTGCGCTCTACACCGAGGGCGAGTTCGACATACGACGGCTCGATCCACTGCGGCCGCGGATGGCGGAACTGGGCCGCTCGTGCACCGCTCCCGAGTGGCGCCGGGGCGCGGTCATCCTGCTGCTCTGGACGGCGCTGGCCGAGTTCATGCAGCGCTCTCGGCTCGACTACATGATCGGTTGCGCCAGCGTATCGGTGGACGACGGCGGCGCCCACGCCGCCAACCTGTGGCAGACCCTGCGCGCCACCCACCTCTGCGCACCGGAGCAGCGTGTCGATCCGCGCCGCCCCCTGCCCCTGGACCGCACCGACCTGCACGGCGACGCCGAGCCCCCGGCGCTGATGAAGGGCTACCTGCGCTGCGGCGGAAAGGTCCTCGGTCCTCCGGCACTGGATCCGGACTTCGGCGTCGCCGACCTGCCGATGATGCTGGCGCTGTCCGACCTGCCCAGCGCCTATCGCGCGCGCTTCATCGGAGCGTGAGCGCGCGGCCCTGCGGCCGTGGGCGTCAGTCCGTGACCCGGCGCGAGAAATCCTTCAGCCGGAAGCCGAACACGGCCAGTGCGGCGAAGTAGACACCGCCACCGACGGCGCACACGACACAGAGCCGCAGCGCACGCTCGAGCCCCTGCCAGGCCAGCCACTGCGACGAGGGCCCCGCCATCCACCAGAGTGCGCCGGCCATCAGCGCGAGGGCGGCAGCGATCTTCAGCGCGAACAACGCCCAGCCCGGCTGCGGCCGGTAGGCATCGATGCGACGCAAACCGCGCAGCAGCAGCCATGCATTGAGGCAGGCGCCGAGCCCGATCGCCAGCGCGAGGCCGGCATGCGCGAACACCTGGACGAACAGCAGGTTCAT
The DNA here is from genome assembly GCA_945877995.1 of Bordetella parapertussis. GTDB lineage: Bacteria > Pseudomonadota > Gammaproteobacteria > Burkholderiales > CAIKXV01 > CAIKXV01. Next base: position 5,155 of record CAMDXD010000232.1, on the reverse strand, counting down.
CACCTGCGTCGCGGCCAGCGTGACCAGCGCGATCTTCACCGGCGTACGTATGTCCTGCCGGGCATAGAACCCGGGCGCAAGCACCTTCACCGCGATCAGTCCGATCAGCCCGACGCTGTAGGCCATCAGCGCCGCCCGGGTCATCGCCACGTCGTGGGCGCTGAACGCGCCGTGATGGAACAGCGTCGCCACCAGCGGCACCGACAGCACGGCCAGCGCAACGGCGGCCGGCGCAGCGAGCATGAGCGTGATGCGCAGGCCCCAGTCGAGCAGCCTGCCGTACTCCTCCGTGGTGCGGTCGGCATGGCTGCGCGCCAGGCTCGGCAGCAGGATGGTGCCGAGCGCGACACCGAGCAGCCCGGTGGGGAACTCCATCAACCGGTCGGCATAGTAGAGCCACGACACGCTGCCGCTCGCCAGGAAGGATGCGAACACCGTGTTGATCAACAGGCTCACCTGGCCGACGGACACGCCGAACAGCGCCGGGCCCATCTGCCTGAGCACGCGCCGCACGCCCTCGTCCGCGCCGCCCCAGCGCGGCCGCGGCAGCATGCGCAGCCTGCGCAGGAACGGCACCAGGAATCCGAGCTGGAGCAGGCCGCCGACGAACACCGCCCAGGCCAGCGCCTCGACCGGCGGGTCGAAGTACGGCGCGAACCAGACCGCGAAGGCGATGAACGACAGGTTGAGCAGCGCCGGCGCGAACGCAGGCACCGAGAACCGGCTGTAGGTGTTCAGGATGCCGGCGCCGAGCGCGGTCAGCGAGATGAACAGGATGTACGGAAACGTGATGCGCAGCAGATCGACGGTCAGGGCGAACTTGTCAGGGTCGGCGGTGAATCCGGGCGCCGACAGCCAGACGATCGCCGGCGCGGCGAGGATGCCGAGCGCGGTCACCCCGATCAGCGCGACCGCCAGCGTCCCGGCGACATGATCGACCAGGAGCCGCGTATCTGCCTCGCCGCGCCGGTTACGGTATTCCGCGAGGATCGGCACGAAGGCCTGCGAGAAGGCGCCCTCGGCGAAGATCCGGCGCAGCAGGTTGGGCAGCTTGAAGGCGACGAAGAAAGCGTCGGTAGCGGCGCCGGCACCGAACATGCGCGCGATCAGCAGGTCGCGGGCGAAGCCGAGGATCCTCGATACCAGCGTCATGCTGCTGACGGCGCCGAACGCGCGCAGCAGGTTCATCGGTGCCCGCCTGCAGCCGGCCCGGGCGCCGCGATCAGGCGCTGGCGGATACCCGCCGACGCCTCTGCCGCCCGCGCGAACGCAGCCGGGTTGAATTCCCGGCCGGTCCGAAGTACCATCCAAGGCTTTTCGCTGCTGCCCGAGTCACATTTCGTTCGGGCGCCCAACCGTACCTTCGACAGAGAACCGCCGTGGCCAATTCCGCTCAAGCCCGCAAACGTGCACGCCAGGCCGACGCCCAGCGCGCCCACAACACCACCCTGCGCTCGGCGCTGCGCACCGCGATCAAGAAGGTTCGCGCCGCGATCGCCGCCGGCAACAAGGCCGATGCGCAGGCTGCGTTCACGACCAGCGTGTCGGTGATCGACCGCATCGCCGACAAGGGCATCGTGCACAAGAACAAGGCTGCCCGGCACAAGAGCCGGCTGTCGGCTGCCGTCAAGGCAATCGCCTGACCCGAGGTCGTCCTCGAAGCTCGCCGCAACGGCGGGCCGATGAAGGCAGCGGGCCCGGGGCTGGGGATAGTTTGTTGAGGTCGCCTGATACACGCATGCAAGTGTAGCAGGCACGCAAGACACCCCCGTCAAAGGCACGTCGACTGCCTGCCCCTGCTTGCAGTCCCTGACTGGCAGGATCAAAATCGGGTCCGGTTTCGCGATCGATGAACACGGCGGCAGCAGCCGCCGTTGTCTTTTGCGGCGCCGCCCCTCGAAGGCGTTTCGAGTCCACAGTACACACAGTACATTCCCGAGTCGCCGACGGCCCCACGGCCATCGCGCGGTACCGTCCCCACAGCAATTCCTGCACCAGCGCCCGGAGGGCCAGATGTCCGCTCACCTGATGAACACCTACAAGCAACTGCCGGTCGCGTTCGTGCGCGGCGAAGGCGCATGGCTGTGGGACGAATCGGGCAAGCGATACCTCGACGCGCTGGCCGGCATCGCGGTGAACGGCCTCGGACATGCACATCCGAAGCTGGTCGCGGCCATCGCCGACCAGGCCGCGAAGGTCATCCACACCTCGAACATCTACCGGGTGATCGAGCAGGAGAAACTCGGCGAGAAGCTCGCGCAGCTCTCCGGGATGGACAACGCCTTCTTCAACTGCTCCGGTGCCGAGGCGAACGAGACGGCGATCAAGCTGGCCCGCCTCTACGGCCACCAGCGCGGCGTCGAACTGCCGACCATCGTCGTGATGGACCGCTCCTGGCACGGGCGCACGATCGCCACGCTGTCGGCCACCGGCAATCGCAAGGCTCAAGCCGGCTTCGAGCCGCTGCTGGGCGGCTTCGCGCGCGTGCCGTTCAACGACCTCGATGCGGTCAACCGGGTCGCCGAGAACAACGCGAACATCGTCGCGGTGCTGGTCGAGCCGGTGCAGGGCGAAGGCGGCATCCAGATTCCCGAGAAGGCCTACCTCTCCCACCTGCGCGAGCTGTGCGACCGCAAGCAGTGGCTGTTCATGCTCGATGAAGTGCAGAGCGGCATGGGGCGCACCGGCAAGTGGTTCGCCTACCAGCACACCGACCTGATGCCCGACGTGCTGACCCTCGCCAAGGGGCTGGCCAACGGCATGCCCATCGGCGCCTGCATCGCGCGCGGCGCCGCGGCGCACGTGTTCAGCCCCGGCCACCACGGCACCACCTTCGGTGGCGGCGCGCTGATCTGCCGCACGGCGCTGACCACCCTGCAGATCATCGAGGAAGAAGGCCTGCTCGACCGCGCCCGCGTGCTCGGCGATCGCATGGTGGCCGGCTTCCGCCAGGAACTCGCCGGGCTGTCGGGCATCACCGAGATCCGCGGCGCCGGGCTGATGCTCGGCATCGAACTCGACCGCCCGTGCAACGAACTGGTCGCCCAGGCACTCGAGGCCGGCCTGCTGATCAACGTCACCTACGACAACATCGTGCGCATGCTGCCGCCGCTGATCATCTCCGACGCGCAGGCAGACCAGATCGTGTCGATGCTGTCGCCGCTGATCCGCAACTTCCTCGCGCGGTAGCGATGCATTCCGGCGCAGGCAACGACATGACTTCGCCCAGGCATTACCTGACGTTCCTCGACTTCAGCCGCGAAGAGTACGAACACCTGTTCGCGCGCGCCGCCTGGATCAAGGGCGAGTTCAAGTCCTATCGGCGCTACTGGCCGCTCGAAGATCGCACGCTGGCGATGATCTTCGAGAAGGCCAGCACGCGCACGCGCCTGTCGTTCGAGGCCGGCATGCACCAGTTGGGCGGCGCGGCGATCTACCTGAACACACGCGACACGCAGCTCGGGCGCGGCGAGCCGGTCGAAGACATGGCGCAGGTGGTGTCGCGCATGGTCGACATCGTGATGATCCGCACCTTCGGACAAGAGATCGTCGAGCGCTTTGCCCGCGTCTCGCGCGTGCCGGTGATCAACGGCCTGACCAACGAATACCATCCCTGCCAGATCCTCGGCGACATCTTCACCTTCATCGAGCATCGCGGCCCCATCCAGGGCAAGACGGTGGCCTGGATCGGCGACTCGAACAACGTCTGCAACACCTGGCTGCAGGCAGCCACCGTGCTTGACTTCAACGTTCACGTGTCCACCCCGCCCGGCTACGAAGTCGAGCCCGAGCGCGCCGGCATCTACGACACCACCCACTTCGAGCAGTTCGCCGACCCGATGGACGCCGCCCGCGGCGCCGACCTGATCACCACCGACGTGTGGACCAGCATGGGCTTCGAAGCCGAGAACGCCCAGCGCATGAAAGCTTTCGAAGACTGGTGCGTCGATGCCGAGATGATGCGCGCAGCCAGGCCCGAAGCCCTGTTCATGCATTGCCTGCCCGCGCACCGCGGCGAGGAAGTCACCGCCGAGGTGATCGACGGCCCGCAGAGCGTCGTCTGGGACGAAGCCGAGAACCGGATGCACGTCCAGAAGGCACTGCTGGAGTTCCTGCTGCTGGGTCGCGTCACGCCGTGAACACCCCGGAATCGGGGCCAGCCCCCCGTTCTGCAAAACCCGGGTCAGACACGCTTTTCCGACGGCCTGTGGCGCTGGCAGCCGTGCGCAGTTGCCTACTCATTTGCGTACTCACTTGCGTACTGACCGCCGCGTTCGCGCTGCCGGCGCCTGCCATGGCACAGGACTGGCCCGCGCGGCCTCTGCGTTTCCTCGTCGCCGCCGGCCCTGGCAGTTCCCTCGACGTCCTGGCCCGGGTGATCGGCGAGCGCCTGCGTGATGGCCTCGGCCAGCAGGTGGTGGTCGACAACCGTCCTGCTGGCGGCGGAACCGTCGCCACCGCCGCCGGCGCCCAGTCGGCCCCCGATGGCCATACGCTGCTGATCAGCTTCAACGGCCCGCTGTCGCTCGCGCCCTTCCTCTACACGAAGCTGCCCTACGACCCCGCGCGCGACCTCGCCCCGGTGATCGTGACCAGCACCTCGCCGAACATCCTGGCCGTGAACGCAGACCTGCCGGTGCGTACGGTCGCAGACTGGGTGAGGCATGCGAAGGACGCCACCGGCCGGCTCACCTACGCATCGGTCGGAAACGCCAGTTCATCGCACCTCACGATGGAACTGTTCCGGTCGGTCGCCGGCTTCGACGCGGTGCACAGCCCGTACAACGGCGCCCCGCCGGCAGCGGCCTCGGTCGCGCGCAACGAGACCCAGGCCGTGTTCGCCGCGCCTACCGCGCTCGCGGCGCACCTGCAGTCGGGCCGGGTACGCGCGCTGGCGGTCACCAGCGCATCGCGCTACGCGCTGTTTCCCGACCTGCCGACGCTCGCCGAATCCGGCTATCCCGGCTTCGAGGCGATGCTCTGGAACGGCATACTCGTCGCCGCCGGGACGCCGCAAGCACTGGTCGGTCGACTGAACGGCGCGATCAATGCGATCCTCGCGCATCCGGACGCGCGCAACCGCATCGTGGGCGCCGGGCTCGACCCCGCCGGCGGCCGACCGGAAGCCTTCGCTGCACTGATCAAGGCAGAGGCG
>CAMDXD010000231.1 GCA_945877995.1 Bordetella parapertussis | reverse complement strand
TGGCGGCGCGCCTGACCGCGAAGGCCCCCTATTGCTCCCAGCGCAACTACGGCTCGAGCGCACTCGAGTGGTGCTACGCAGCAGCCGGCCGATTTGACGTGTATCTTCACGGCGGTCAGAAGCTCTGGGACTACGCAGCGGGATGGCTGATCTTTCGGGAAGCAGGCGGGCTCTGTGCATCGCTCGACCACGACGACTTCTGGGCCGGCGAGGTCTGGGAGAAGTCCGTGATCGCGGCACTCGACCCGGCGGTGTTCGAAGAATGGAAGGGATGGCTGCGCGCGAACTGGCCGGCGGCCTGATCGCTCGCAGAGTGGCAGCCCTCTCCAGGCACATCCAGGAAACCTGCGTCCGATGAAGATCGTCATCCTAGGTGCCGGCCAGGTCGGCTCGACCGTCGCCGAAAGCCTCGTCTCCGAGGCGAACGACATCACCATCGTCGACATGGACGGGGACCGGCTGCGCAGCCTCGCGGACCATCTCGACCTGCGCACGGTGCAAGGCAACGCGGCGCACCCGTCGATCCTGCGTGCCGCCGGGGCCGACGACGCCGACCTGATCCTGGCGGTGACGCAGAGCGACCAGACGAACATGGTCGCCTGCAAGATCGCCGCCACGCTGTTCCACGTGCCCACGCGCATCGCGCGTATCCGCTCGCAGGACTACCTCGGCCACCCCGAGGTGTTCGAAGGCGACAACTTCGCCATCGACGTCACGATCTGCCCAGAACAGATCGTCACCGAGTACATCACCAAGCTGATCGAGTTCCCGGAGTCGCTGCAGGTGGTCGACTTCGCCAACGGCCGCGTTCGGCTGGTGGCGGTGAAAGCCTTCACCGGTGGCCCGCTGGTCGGCCGGCCGCTGTCGGAGATCCGCGAGCACATCCCGAACGTCGACAGCCGCGTGGCCGCGATCTTCCGCGGCGACTCCCCGCTGATCCCGACCGGCGACACGGTGATCGAGCACGGCGACGAAGTGTTCTTCCTGGCCGCGCGCGAGAACATCCGCACCGTGCTGCGCGAACTGCGCCGGATGGACCGGCCGGTGAAGCGGGTGATGATCGCCGGTGGCGGCAACATCGGCTCACGGCTGGCGAAGGCCCTCGAGTCGAACTACCAGGTGAAGCTGATCGAGCTCAACAAGCGCGCCGGCGAGCGCCTGTCCGAGGAACTCGACAGCACGCTGATCCTGATCGGCGACTCCACCGACGAAGAGCTGCTCGAGACCGAGCACGTCGGCGAGATGGACGTGTTCTGCGCGCTGACCAACGACGACGAGAACAACATCATGTCCTCGCTGCTCGCCAAGCGCATGGGGGCGCGGCGGGTGATCACCCTGATCAACCGCAGCGCCTACGTCGACCTGGTGCACGGCGGCCAGATCGACATCGCGATCTCGCCGGCGAACACCACGATCGGCGCGCTGCTCACCCATGTGCGCCGGGGCGACTGCGCCGCCGTGCATTCGCTGCGAAGGGGCGCGGCCGAGGCGCTGGAGATCATCGCGCACGGCGACACGCGGTCGTCGAAGGTGGTCGGCCGCAGGGTCGAGGACATCGCGCTGCCCAAGGGCGCGACCATCGCGGCGATCGTGCGCCGCGCCGTGCCGCCGGCCGACGACGAGATCGCCTGCCCGATCGGCGCCGACGACACGGTGATCATCGCCCACCATGACACGGTGATCGAGAAGAACGACCATGTGATCGTGTTCGCGGTATCGAAGCAGCTGGTACCGAAGATCGAGAAGCTGTTTTCCGTCGGGGTAGGCTTCTTCTAGGATGACCAGGCTCCGCTCGCCGGACTTCGCCGCCAGCGAACTGCGGCGCAACCTCTCGGTCCTCAGCGCGCTGGGCGTGGTGACGCTGATCTTCGGCGCCACCATGGCCTTCCCGCTGCTGGTGTCCGGGTGGACGGGCGATGGCGCCCGCCATGCCTACGGTGTGGCGATGCTGGTGACCTGCGGCGCCGGTGCCGTTGCCTGGCTTTCCACGTCCCGCTACAAGCGCGAACTCGAGGTGCGCGACGCCTTCCTGCTGGTGGTGCTGGTGTGGACGGTCCTGCCGGCGTTCGCGACCCTGCCGCTGCTGCGTACGATCGACGGGCTCAGCTTCACCGACGCCTACTTCGAGACGGTTTCCGGGATCACGACCACGGGCTCGACGGTGCTCACAGGCCTGGAGAACCTGCCGGTGTCGATCAACGTCTGGCGCACCCAGCTGGTCTGGATGGGCGGCATGGGCCTGATCGTGCTCGCGGTCGCGGTGCTGCCGCTGCTCGGGGTCGGCGGCCGGCAGCTGTTCAAGGCGGAGACGCCGGGACCGATGAAGGACACCAAGCTCACGCCGCGCCTGGCCGAGACCGCAAAAGGACTGTGGCTGGTGTACGGCCTGGTATCGGTCGCGTGCATGCTTGCCTACTGGCTGGCCGGCATGCGGCCACTGGACGCCATGATGCACATGTTCTCGACCATGGGGCTCGGCGGCTTCTCCAGCTACGACGCGAGCTTCGGCGCCTTCGACTCGGTGGCGATCGAGGTGGTGTCGATCCTCTTCATGCTGGCGGCGGGCATCAACTTCGCCACCCACTTCGGTGCCTTCCGCGCACGCTCGACCCGGCCCTACCGGGACGACCACGAGGCCCGGCTGTTCCTGCTGGTGACGCTCGGCAGCGCGCTCGCCATCGCGCTCTACCTCTGGCAGAAGCAGGTCTACCCGGATTTCGCCACCGCGCTGCGCTACGCCACGTTCAACACGGTGTCGATCGCGACCACCACCGGCTTCGCCAGCACCGACTACGCGCTGTGGCCGATGATCACCGGCCTCTGGATGATCTTCCTGTCCAGCTTCTGCACCAGCGCGGGGTCGACGGGCGGCGGCATCAAGATGGTGCGTGCGGCAATCCTCTACCAGCAGGTTTACCGCGAGTTCATCCGCATCCTGCATCCCAGCGCGTACACGCAGGTCAAGTTCGGCGGGGCGGTGGTGCCCAACCAGGTCGTGTTCGCCGTGCTCGCCTTCCTGTTCGTCTACATCGCGATCATCGTCACCCTCACGCTGGCGATGGTCGCCAGCGACCTCGACGTGCTGACCGCGTTCACCGCGGTGGTCGCCAGCGTCAACAACATGGGCCCCGGCCTGGGCGAGGTCGGGCCGGCCAGCAACTACCAGGGCCTGACCGACTTCCAGACCTGGGTCTGCACCTTCGCCATGCTGCTCGGCCGGCTCGAACTGTTCACCCTGCTGATCGTGTTCACCCCCGTCTTCTGGCGCAAATAGAAACCCGGGTCTGACCCCGGGGTCAGACCCGGATGCGGATGTTCAGGAGAGCCAGGCGAGGATCCTGGGGTCGAAGCCGCCGCGGTGGCGGGCGATCACGGGTTCGGCGGCGTCGATGAAGGCCTGGCGTTCCTGCGCGGTGGGCACGATCACTTCGTTCTTTGCGGGGTCGAGCTGCGACAGCACGAACGCGTCCTCGGCGCCGGCCAGTTCGCGCTGGTAGACAGTCGCCTCGCGGGCGGCTTCGAGCACGGCCTGCTGCACGTCGGTCGGCCAGCTGCGCCACACCTGCGTGTTCAGGATGAAGGCGGTGCCGCCGAACAGGTGGCCGGTCAGCGTCATGTAACGGTGATAGTCCTGCACGCCGAAGTTGTACGTGTTGGTCAGCGGGTTCTCCTGCGCATCGAAGCGCGGCCCTGCGACCTGCTCGACGAACTCCTTCACGTCGACCGGGATCGGCACGAAGCCGAGCGCTGCGAACAGCTCTTCGTGCAGCGCGCTCATCTGGGTGCGGATGGTCAGCCCCCGGCAGTCGGCCGGCGTGCGGATCGGGCGTACCTTGTTCGACAGGTGGCGGAAGCCGTTGTCCCAGAGCCCGAGCAGCCGCACGCCGGTGTTCGCATGCATGCCAGCCTCGAGCAGTGCGCCGAGTTCGCCGTCGAACGCCGCATGCACCGTCGGACGGTCGCGCACGATGAACGGCAGCTCGAGCGCGCCGAACTCGGGCACCGGCCGGGTGAAGCGCACCGACGAGATGTAGCAGGCCTCTAGCTCGCCGCTCTCGACCATCGACGGCAGGTCGCCGGACGGCCGCCCGAGGTCGAGCACGTTTCCGATGAGTTCGAACTGCACGCGATCCTCGCCCAGGCGCGCGATGAGCCGTTCGCCGAAGCGCCGTGCCGCCTGATTGTGGATCGACGCCGGCATCTGGTAGCCGCCGAAGCGGATGCGGATCGGGGCAGTGGTCGGTGTATTCGACTGCGCCATCGCAGCCTCCTCTCGTGTGATGTGCGGGCCCGGTCGATAGCCTGCAAGCCACGGATGCTATCGCAAAGCGACGGGCTGCCCGATGCAGCCATGCGCCAGGGAAAGCGTGCGTTCCCTGGAACGTTCAGTCTAGAATGCCGGAGTGAACGAACCGACGCCCGCCCCCGCTCCTTCGACCTTCTCCGTCGTAGGGCTAGCGCTCAGGCGGCCGTACACGTTCATCGTGATGGCGCTGCTGATCCTGCTCGCCACGCCGTTCGTCCTGCGCAACATGGCGACGGACATCTTCCCCGAGATCGACATCCCGGTGGTCTCGATCATCTGGACCTACAACGGGCTGTCGGCACAGGAGATGGGCCAGCGCGTGGCCAACACCACCGAGCGCGGCCTGACGACCACTGTCAGCGACATCGCGCACATCGAATCGGTGTCGCTCACTGGCGTCTCGGTGCTGAAGATCTTCTTCCAGCAGGGTGCGAACATTCAGACCGCGCTCGCGCAGGTGGTGGCGGCGGTGCAGCCGCAGGTGCGCCAGCTGCCCCCGGGCATCACGCCGCCGCTGATCATCAAGTATTCGGCCTCGAGCATCCCGGTGGTGCAACTCGCGCTGTCGAGCCCGACGCTGCCCGAGCAGGCGGTGTTCGACGCCGCGGTGACCCAGCTGCGCCCGCAGCTGGTGACCATCCCGGGCGCGGCGATCCCGTTCCCGTACGGCGGCAAGATCCGCGTGGTGTCGGTCGACCTGGACATCCCGGCGCTGCAGGCGCGCGGGCTCGCACCGGCCGACGTGGTGAACGCGGTCAACGCCCAGAACCTCATCCTGCCGGCCGGCACCGCGAAGTTCGGCGACACCGAATACAGCGTGAAGATGAACAGCTCGCCGGATGCGATCACCGGGCTGGGCGAACTGCCGGTGCGCACCACCGGCGGCACCACGGTCTACCTGCGCGATGTCGCGGCGGTGCGCGACGGCTTCTCGCCGCAGACCAACGTGGTACGCCAGGACGGCAACCGCGGCGTGCTGCTGTCGGTGCTGAAGAACGGCGGCGCGTCGACGGTCGACATCGTCAACAACCTGCTCGCGATGCTGCCCAAGGCGGTGAAGATCCTGCCGGAAGACATCAAGGTCACGCCACTGTTCGACCAGTCGGTGTTCGTCAAGGCTGCGGTGAACGCCGTGGTGGTCGAGGCGGTGATCGCCGCCGGCCTCACCGCACTGATGGTGCTGCTGTTCCTGGGCAACTGGCGCAGCACGGTGATCATCGCGATGACCATCCCGCTGTCGATCCTGGCCTCGATCATCATGCTGCACATCCTGGGCGAGACGCTGAACCTGATGACGCTGGGTGGCCTCGCGCTGTCGGTCGGCATCCTGGTCGACCAGGCGATCGTGACGATCGAGAACATCGAGCGCCACCTGCACCTGGGCAAGCCGCTGGAAGAGGCGATCCTGGTCGGCGCCGGCGAGATCGGTGTGCCGGCGTTCGTTGCCACGCTGTGCATCTGCATCGTGTTCGTGCCGATGTTCTTCCTGTCCGGCGTCGCGCGCTTCCTGTTCGTGCCGCTGGCCGAGGCGGTGGTGTTTGCGATGATCGCCTCCTACATCCTGTCGCGTACGCTGGTGCCGACGATGGTGATGCTGCTGATGCGCGGCGTGCACGGCAGGGCGGAGCCCACCGGCGTCCGGCCGAGCCTGCTGCAGCGGGTGTACCGCGGCTTTGACCAGAGGTTCGAGCACGTGCGCCGCGCATACACCATCACGCTGTCGGCCGCGCTGGCTTCGCGCAAGACCTTCGCGGTGGTGTTCCTCGGCTTCTGTGCGCTGTCCTGCCTGCTGTTCCCGTTCCTCGGGCAGGACTTCTTCCCGTCGGTCGACGCCGGGCAGATCCGGCTGCACCTGCGCGCGCCCACCGGCACCCGCATCGAGCAGACCGCGCGCATCGCCGACCAGGTCGAGACCGCGATCCGCCAGATGGTCCCGCCGGAAGAGCTCGAGACCATCCTCGACAACATCGGCGTGCCCAACAGCGGCATCAACCTGTCCTACAGCAACGCCGGCACCATCGGCACCTTCGACGCGGAAGTGCTGATCGCGCTGAAGAAGGGCCACCGCCCGACCGACGAGATCATCAGCCAGTTGCGTCTGGAACTGCCAAAGCAGTTCCCTGGCGTCGAGTTCTTCTTCCAGCCTGCGGACATCGTCACCCAGATCCTGAACTTCGGCCTGCCGGCGGCGATCGACATCCAGTTCTCCGGCGCACGCATGGAGCAGAACGCGGCGCTGGCCGGCGAACTGGTGAAGTCGATCCGGCAGATCCCGGGCGCGGTCGACGTGCATGTGCACCAGC
>CAMDXD010000230.1 GCA_945877995.1 Bordetella parapertussis | reverse complement strand
TGCACGGGATCGAGGATACCGGTGCAGCACTCCTCGTACTTGCCTGCAATGTCGCCCCACGTGGCTGGCTGCTCCGGCCAACCGCGGGCGGATGACCGCGCAACGGACAGTCGCCTGCCGTCCTTGAGGCTTACGGAAAGTCGCATCTCCCCCCAGTTGACGCCGCCGGTCCACGCACCATGGTGATGTTTCAGATCGGGGGGAACTCGAACCTCCACCCGGCGCATGAGGGCTTGTACATCTGCAGCGCGCACACGTTGATCCGTATACTGATCGAGTCCCGCCTTTCGATCGATCAGTGCGATCGCCATGCTGTACGGAAGGCAGAAGCGGGCCTTGTGCCCGTCATCCGCCTCTCGGTATGAACCCAGCTTCATGGCCTGGGTCGTGCATTCGAGTTCAATGCGTTCGACCTGTCCGGGCAACAGGTCATGCTCCTGCGCGAGGTCGACCATCCCATCGATTGCCGACGAGGCAGCTGTGTGGCCGGGATGCATCCGGACGACGGTCGTGTTGTCCGCGAGTTCCCATGCTTGTCCGAGATCCTGCACCATCTTTTCCAGGCTGTAGTTGCCCGCGCCGTTGAAGGTTTCGGCCAGTCCGAACCGGACATGGCCATCGATGCCGTCGTCGACGCCTTCAATGGCATCCGGATCGACCTTGAATCCGCGACTGGCCAACAGCGCAGAGAAGATCCCGCAACGAACGGCATGGCCCACATGAAAGGCCTTGCCCATCGAGCCGACGTTCTTGCGTATGCCGGACGCTTCCGAGGCCGTGATCCCGAGTGCCATCCTGGTCTGCATGACGTCGAGGCCGAGCAGGCGGCAACTGGCAGCGGTCACGCCGAAAGCACCGAGCAGACAGGGCGAGTGCCAGCCTCGATCGAACAACTGGGAACCCAGGCCCTTGGAAATGTGCGTCGCGACCTGGAAGCCGATCACGAAGCCTTCGAGCATGCGTCGGCCGGTCAGTCCGGCGTATTCAGCGATGGCCAGTGCGCCGGGCACGAGTGAAGCGCTGAGATGCGTCACCCTGCGCGTGTAGTCGTCGTACTCGAGCGCGTGTGCGGCGACGCCATTGACAAACCCGGCAAGCTCGACCGACGTGCGATCCGGGCATCCGATCAGGGTGACCTGGGCGTGGCCACCGAGCAGGCTCGCCGTATCCCTTGCAATCCGTGCGGAGTCATGACGTGATCCGGCCACGGTCACGCCCAGGGTATCCAGGAAACGCAGCTTCGCCGAAGCGATCGCCGCCGGGGGAATGGACCCGGCAGGCGTTTCCACTATGAACCGTGCAAGTTTTTCGGTTACACCCATGATTGCTCCCTCTCGGCGTCCATTTTCTGCCCAACTGCGGGGTCACTCGGGCGGCCCGGGCCAGTGGCAGGCAGCCACGCTTCACTCAGGCTTTATCCCGGCGGCCTTCACGACACGCGTCCATTTGGCGATCTCGGCTTCGAGGAAGGGCTTCATGGCGGCGAGCGGCATGTCGAACGGCACCGCACCCATGCCGGCAAGGCGCTGCTGCGCGCCTGGCGTCTGCTTGATCTGCGTCACCAGCGCGTTCAGCCTTTCGACGACGCTGGCAGGCACTTTCGACGGCGCCACCATGCAATAGAACAACAGGCTTTCGTAGCCTGGAAGTCCGCTCTCGGAAATGGACGGCGTGTCCGCAAGGCTGGGGGTGCGGTTGAGGGTCGCTACCGCGACAGGACGCAATCTGCCCGATTGGATGTGCGGCAATGCCGCCACCACGTTGCTGAATGCAAGCTGAACGTGTCCACCCACCAAGGCTCCCAGCGCCGGCGCATCGCCCTGATAGGTAACCTGGAGCATGTCGATGCCTGCCATCTGCTTGAAGAGCGCCATGTTCATGTGGGAGCTCGAGCCGATGCTGGAAGTGCCGTGCGTGAGCGCACCCGGCCGCGCTTTCGCCATCTTGATGATCTCGCTCACGGACTTTGCCGCGAATGAAGGATGCGAAACCAGCACGCCCGGTACATGCGCGACCATTGCAACCGGCGCAAAATCACGGATCGGGTCATACGGCAACTTGCCGTAAAGGGCCAGGCCTGTGGTGAGCACGCCGCTGTAGGTGAAGAGCAGCGTGTAGCCGTCGGGAGAGGCTTTCGCCACCGCAGCCGCCGCGATCTGTCCATTCGCGCCGCCGCGATTGTCCACGACGACCGGCTGTCCCAGAGAGTCCTCCATCCCTTGCTGGAAGAGACGACCCAGCATGTCGGTGGCTCCGCCGGGTGGCGAAGGAATCAGCATCCGCACCGGCCTGGAAGGGTAGGGCTGTTGCGCATGGGCGGCGAGACCTGGCCACTGGCAGGCCAGCAGGATGAAAATGATTCGAGTCGAAGTCTTCATGCGGGCCCTGATGACATTGAAATGGTCTTTACTGCCGTCGATGCGAAAGCCGTCATTTCGGGACGAGCCCTTGCTCGATCGCCTTGATCTGCAGCGCCACGAAGCGCGAGAAGATCCGGCAGTTGGAGAAGCTTCCCCCTGCGAACCACAAGCCTTCCTGCGCTGTGCGCTTCCACATGTTGTTCATTTCGCCGTCTGGCCCGAGGCCCCACACGGGACCGATCTTTTCTGCAATGGCTTCGCCCAGGAGCTTCTTCACCACGGTCTGCTGCGGCTCGAAGCCGGTACCCAGGACGATCAGGTCCGCCGGTACCAGGGAGCCATCCTTGAGCAGGGCACCACCCGGCGCGAAGCGTTCGATACGCTCGAACTGCAGCAGGCCGACCTCGCCCTGGACGATCAGCTCGGAGCACCCACCGTCAAGGTTGTAGCCACCGTATCGCGTCCGTATCAGCATGTTGTGACCGAGGTGGTCATCGCCGTCGTACCACTTGAACCCGCGCGCGATCAGGCCGTCGATGAGCTTCCGGTCGAACTCGACCATGCGGGCAGTCATGGTCTTGAGGATGCGCTTCAACACTGGCAGGGTGTTGATGGCTACCAGCAGGTCGCCATCGTCGAGCGGAACGCCGTCATAGACGGCGTAGGTCAGTTTCGCGCTCGGATTGATGCTCAACACCATGCTCGGACCGCGCTGGATGAGCGTGGTCTGGACGCCGTTGGCATGCAGATCCTGTGCGATGTCATGCCCGCTGCTGCCAGTGCCGAGCACCAGTGCCTTCCTGCCACGCCAGTGCGCACCGTTGCTGAATGCGCTGGTGTGCATCAGGTCGCCCTTGAAGTCCCTGAGGCCTGGCAGATCGGGGATGCTCGGCTCGCCGACCAGTCCGTTGGCGAAGACCAGGTGCTTTGGCCGCAAGGTGCGCTCGCGCCCATCCGTAGTGTTGCGTACCACGACAGACCACCTGCCTGCCGCATCATCGTAGCTGCCACGAGCCAGTTCGGTGCTGGTCCAGAAGTTGATTTCCATCGCCATGACATACGCCTCGAACCACTCGGCGAGCATGTCCTTGGGGAGGTACACGGGCCAGTTCGGCGGGAACGGCATGTAGGGCAGATGGTTGAATTCCGTAGGATTGTGCAGCGCGAGAGAGTGGTAACGCGTCCGCCAGCAATCGCCGACCCTCGCAAGACGGTCGATCACCAGGGTGTCGACAGAAAGATGACCCAGCGTTGCGGCCACGGTCAGCCCTGCCTGCCCGCCGCCGACCACCAGCACGGTGGGCTCGCGGTCGATGTACCGCTCGCTCGCGATGCGCTGGTCTTTCCAGTTGGTGCCGCCGAAATTGCGTGAATAAGCCGCCCCGGTCGGACGACGTTCACCGATCTTTTCCTCGAACCCCTTGAGTTCATGCAGATTGGTCATGAACTGGAAGGCCCGGGTCGGGTCGCTGGCCGGAAGGCGGACCACGCCGAAGCCACGGCCCACTGCGGTCTCGTATCGGAATATGCCCTCGAATACTTCGGCACCGGCGCGCAGCATCACCCTGGGCGGTGTGCGCTCCGGCGCGATGACGAAATTGCGCGCCTTCATGGCAGGCTGCGCGGACATCATCAGGGCGGCGATGGCGGCAGGGCCCTCACAGGGCGTGATGCTCCATGTAAAACCAAACAGGTCGCGCCAGTGGCTGTCCAGCCCGAACAGCGCCGCGATGGAGGTCTCGCTGTCGCCCTGCAGGGCGACATTGAGCCGTTCGAGCCATCGCTCGACGTGAGCCGCTGCCGACTGCGCAGCAGGTGCGGGAACCGCAGACTGACTGATGATGCCTCCTCCGTCTGGCTTTCAGGTGACGTCAGGCGTCACTGCTGCGCCGGCATGAATCGACCGGTCGTTGATATTGCCCGGGCCCGACTGCATCGCCCGGCCCTTTCGGGGACGCTATTCTGGGGGAAACGCCAGCTTCCCGCACACCGCTTCCCAGGCTCGATCATGGCTCCCGCGCCGTCTCGTGATTCAGCGCGGCATTCGCGATGTCGCGCAATCTTGCCTTCTGGATCTTGTTGCCGTTCGCGCTCGGGGTGACCGGGAACGCCTCGATGGGCAGGATGTGCTCGGGCACCTTGTATTTCGCGATGCGCTGCGCACAATGCGCGATCAATGCCGAGGCGTCTACCGTGGCGCCCTCGCGCGCGATGACGAACGCCACGGGTCGCGTGCCACGTGGCCCGTCTATCCCCACGACCTGGCTCGTGAGCACCGCAGGATGTGCATCGAGCACAGCCTCGATCTCGAGCGGATTGACCAGGAACCCGGCCAGCCGCATCACGTCGCCCATCCGCGCCACAAAGATGAAGCTGTTGTCCCCGGTCGTGTAGCCCAGATCGCCGCTTTTCAGGTAACCGTCAGCGGTAAACGCGGCGGCAGTCGCAGCCGGGTTCGCGTAGTACTCGGACATCATGCTCGGCACGTGGAATTCGAGTTCGCCACGGACGCCGTGGCCGAGAATCGAACCGGTTGCCGGATCGCGCGCACGCACACGCCCCTCCGGCGCGATCAGGGTTCCGCCCCCGAGTTCCCGCTCGGCTGGAGGTGCATCGTGCGGGTGGCGCGACAGAAGCGCCTGGACCTCGCTCATGCCATAGGTGCCCATCAGCGTGAGGCCGCGTGCCTGCGCGGGCGCCGCCTGCCCGCCGCGCGCACCAATCACCATTCGCACGCTCGGGAAAGGCACTGCCTCCGTGGTGGTTGCAAGCAGTTGCGCGACGATGTCGCCGACCGCCGGGAAGTGGGTGATGCGATGGTCGCGAATGGCCTGCGCCGCGGCCCGCGCCTCGAAGGTTGGCAAGAGGATGAGCGGACGACCGGCCGCTAGCGCGGCAGTCGCCATGCACAGGCCCATGACACCGCACATCGGGATGGTGAGAAGTACGGCGGTGTCCTCGGCGTCGAAGCCGAATGCACCTGCCATGGCACCGGCATGGTGGGCAATGGATCGCTGCGCATGCAGAACGAACTTGGGCGCGCGAGTGGTGCCGGAAGTGGTGAAGATGATGCAGCCGGAGTCGGGCGCCACGCCCTGCGCCGGACGTTCGGGCCGGCGCACAAGGTCATGATAATGCTTCACCGGAAGCCCGAGCAGCGACGGGAGCGCAGGGGCTTCGGGCGACTCGTCGTAAGCCACGATCGAGGTCAGTCCGGCCAGTGCGCCGGGCGGAATGTCGGACAGGATGCCGGCGAAATCGATCTTGCGAAAGCCCGGCCAGAACACCAGCAATTTCGCACCCGAGCGGCCGACGATGTCGGACACCTCGCTGCTCTTGAAGCGCGTGTTCACCGTGACGACGACTGCGCCGATCTGCGCGCAGGCGAAGAAGCAGGCAAGCCAGGCCGGAACGTTGGGCAGCCACAGTGCCACGCGATCACCGGGTCCGATGCCGAGCTCGGCAAGGCCCTGCGCGACGCGCCGGCTTTCTTCCGCCAGGTCGCCCTGGCTCATCCGACGCTCCCCGTATATCAGCGCGGGCGCATCCGCTCCGACTGCAACGCGATGGGAAAGCAATTCCGTCAGGGATGAAGACATGGTGATGGCTCCGCGAGTCCGGCACGAGCCGCCCCCGCTGGCCGGCTCGCACGTCTGTCATGCTGGTT
This sequence comes from Bordetella parapertussis, assembly GCA_945877995.1. GTDB lineage: Bacteria > Pseudomonadota > Gammaproteobacteria > Burkholderiales > CAIKXV01 > CAIKXV01. The sequence goes on along the minus strand of CAMDXD010000230.1, from coordinate 601 downwards.
TCTCGGAAGGTCGTTTTACATGAATGCGCCCGGGCCAGTCATCTTCGGCCGGAGCAGCGGTGAGCGGCACGCCATGGCGGCTTGCAGGGCGTCTGAAAGTACTGTCCGCAGCTTCAGCCCTTCACCGCCTTGTACAGCGCCAACGCCTTCAGCCGTTGCACCGCGTGGTCGACCACCGGCCGCGGATAGTCGCGGCCGATCGTGCAGCCGGCCATCTGCTGCTCGAGCGCCGGCATCGTCCACGGGGCGTGGATGTACTTCGCCGGCACCTTCGCCAGTTCGGGCAGGTAGCGGCGAATGAACTTGCCCTCGGCATCGAAGCGCTCGGACTGGCTCACCGGGTTGAAGATGCGGAAGTACGGCTGTGCATCGCAGCCGGTCGAGGCGGCCCATTGCCAGCCGCCGTTATTGGCGGAAAGATCGAAGTCGTTCAGGTGGTCGGCGAAATAGCGTTCGCCCTGGCGCCAGTCGACCAGCAGGTCCTTCACCAGGAAGGAGGCCACGACCATGCGCAGCCGGTTGTGCATGTAGCCCGTCTGGTTGATCTGGCGCATCGCCGCGTCGACGATCGGGTAGCCGGTACGCGCCTCGCACCATGCGG
>CAMDXD010000229.1 GCA_945877995.1 Bordetella parapertussis | reverse complement strand
CGGTCGGACAGCCCCTTCACCTGCATCGGCCAGACGTAGATCTCGGTTTCGTCGACGGACACCGGGCGCACCACGCGGATGTGCATGTTGCCGCTGACCCGCATGATCACGCTGGGATAGAACACCGCGTTGCTCATGTTGCTCGAGTCGATGATCGCCTGGGCCTTGTCCGGGCCGTGCCGTGCATCGAGGGCCGCGCGGTACTCCGGGTCTTCGAGTTCCATCCGCCGCTTGGCGTCCGGTATGGTCAGGTAGGCCTGTCCGTGGCGTGCGCCGTGCACTTCGCCATGGTCGTAGTAGGACTCCGCCGTGGGTGCTTCCGGCTCTTCCTTGCCCACGACCGTGTACCCGCCCTTGGAACCGTACGCACGCTGCAACTGCTGTCCGCTGCGCTTCACGGTCGAGGCGTGCGAGAACGGCGGGTGGTACTCGTCGAGCCCGTTCTCCATCTGCATCTTCCAGTTGCCCTTGAACTGGTAGCGATGCACGCCAGCGTCGACGATCACCTCGCCGGTCGGAGATCGGTCGAGGAGGTTGTCGATGCCATCCTTCAGTGGGCCGATGAATTCGACGAGTCCCGGACCGGTGGGAGCGGCGCTCGCGAACACGAATCCCCGGTAGCTGTCTATGCGTGGTACGCGCGCGAGTCCCAGTTCCTCCGTAGCCAGGAATTTCTCGGAGTAGGCGGACCGGTACGGAAGCCCTGCAAGGGAGCCATCGTTGCGGAAAGACCATCCGTGGTACGGGCAGATGAAGCGCGATGCATTGCCCTGGTGCTCGCGGCAGACGATGGAGCCGCGATGGCTGCAGCGGTTGAACAGCACGTTGATCGCGCCGCTGCGGTCGCGCACGACGATCACCGGCTGCTGCCCGATCCACGAGGTGACGAAGTCGCCAGGATTCGGGACCTGGCTTTCGTGGGCCATGAAGATCCAGGCACGGCCGAAGATACGCTCCATCTCGAGATCGAAGAGCTCGCGGCTGGTGTAGACCGAGGCATGGACACGGTCGTGCCGCACCAGGTCCGCGATGCCGTCGGATGCATTGCCCGCTTCCCGCAGCGACATGGGATGGATACTTGCCGACATGGAGTTCCTCCGGTGGTTCATTGGCCGTCGAAGATGCCGGGGGGCAACTTCTGCAACCGGGCGATCTGGTCGTTCAGGAATGCGCCGAGTTCTTCCGGCGAACTGCCCACCGGGTCGAGCCCCGCCTGCCGCAGCCGGCGGTCCACGTCTGGCAGGCGCACGATGGCCCGGACTTCCCGCGCGACCTGGTCGCGGATCTTCGGGTTCACTTCGTTGCGGACCCACATCGCCCACCAGGACATGGCCGAGTAGCCCTTCAGCGTCTCCCCGATGGTCGGCAGGTCGGGCGTGGCCGAGTTGCGTTTCGCGGCGGTGGAGGCAAGTGCACGCAGCTGACCGGCTTCGATCATGCCGTCCACGCCCGAGAAGCCGGAGAACGTGAAGTCGGTGTGTCCGCCGCGGACCGAGGCCACCGACGCCGCCGTGCCCCTGAACGGGACGTGCAGGGCCTTGATGCCCGCCGCCGCGAGGAACATCTCCGCCATCAGGTGATGCGGTGTGTTCGTGCCCGAGGATCCGTAGCTCAGCTTGCCCGGGTTCTTCCGCGCGATGGCGACCAGGTCGGCGACCGTGCGTGCCGGTACGGACGGGTGCACCACCAGCTTGAAGTCGATCAGGGCGAGCAGGCTGATCGGCACGAACGCCTCGCGGTGGTTCACCGAGGGATTCTTCAGCGCCACCGCGTTGATGGCGGGGCTGTCGTTGGACAGGAACAGCGTATGGCCATCGGGCCGGGCCTTCGCCACCTCGGCGGCGGACAGCAGCCCGCTGCCGCCGCTGCGGTTCAGCACCTGCACCGTGCGGCCCCACTTTTCGGTGAGTTTCTCGGCCAGCATTCGAGCGAGCAGGTCGCCGCTGGCACCCGGATTGGCACCGACGACGATCGTCACCGTGGATTCGGGGTACTGCGCGGATGCAGGCACCGCGAGCATCCCGAGGAATCCGGCCAGCAAGGACAGCAGCGTCATGCGTGTCATCGTTGATGCTCCCATGCGTCGCGGTGGTGCCTGGCGTTCAGGGGGTGGGGAGAGCCCGACGGCCCAGGAACTCGCGCAACAGGGCGTTGAAGCGGTCCGGTACCTCCAGGTAGGGCAGGTGGCCGCAGTCGGGAAGGGTCGCCAGCGTCGCATCCGGCATGCGGCGGACGCCGGCGCGGTGGGATTCGGGGGATGTCCGGATGTCCTGCTCGCCGAGCAATACGAGCGTGCGTGTCGCGAGCTGCTCCAGGTGCGGATAGACGGTGGTTGCCGGATCGGTGGCGGTACGCTTGAGCCCGTCGAGGATCGCGCGGTAGCTGTCCGCAGCGCCTGGAAGGGCATAGGCGGTGATCTGCGCGAGCAGGACATCCTCTGCCGGCGGTAGGCGATGGCAGGTCGTCGCCAGCCGGGCGCGGCAGGACTCGATCGAAGGATCCGCATAGGCCTTCGACCCGTTCGCGTAGACGGCATCGAGTATCGCAGCCTGCCTGGCGGGGTCGTTGAACACCGATCCGGTCCCGACCAGCACGAGGTTGTCCACCCGCTGCGGTGCCCGCAGCGCGACCAGCGCAGCGACCAGCCCGCCCAGCGAACTGCCGAGAACGGAGAAGCGTTCGATGCCGAGCGTGTCGGCGAGCGCCAGTACCTGCTCCACCATGAACACCTGTGGTGCTTCGGGCCATGCGGCCGGTGGCTGGCTGAATCCCTGCCCGGCGAGGTCGGGCGCGATCACGCGGAAGCCATCGCCCAGGCCCTGCAGCACGCGGCAGAACACCTCCGCCGGATAGCCTACCGGGTGCAGCAGGATGATCGCGTCACCGCTTCCGGCATCGAGGTAGCGGGTGGCCAGGCCCCTGACCTGCGCGAACACCGCTCGCATCGGCACTAGCCCGCGAACGCCCAGAGGGCCGTGGTGCCGGCCCGGGCCGGGTCCGGCAGCGGCAGCCGCTGGTCGCTACCCGTGTAGAACTCGACCAGCAGCCCGTCGGGGTCGCGTACCAGCACGCTGCGCTTGTCCTCGCGCGCGCATGCGCCTGCGATCGTGCAGCCTGCAGCGCGTGCACGCGCCATCGCGTCGTCGACGTCCTCCCCGGGCGCCAGCTCGAACGAGACGCCCTGCAGCCCGGCCGGCAGGCCGTGCCGCGCGGCCACCAGCACCAGCGCCAGCTGGCCGTCCATGCCGCACAGGGATGCCACGCCGTCGCCCTGTTCGAGCACCGGAAGGCCGGCGATCGTGTCGAAGAACCGGAGCGCTTCGTCGAAGCGGTCCACCGCCAGCGTCGCATGCGTGATCCGTGCGGGGTGGAACGGGGCCTGCGGGACGTGCCGCAGTTCCGCAGGCAGGCGGATCGGACCCTTGCCTTGGGCACGGGTCCAGTCCCAGCTTTCGGTTACCAGTTCTTCGCGCTGCAGGTTGAAGACCTCGCGCCAGTTCTCGAGCACGTCGGCATAGAACTCGTGGTAGTTCCCGTCCGGATCCTCGATGTAGACGCTGTGCGAGATCTGGTGGTTCGAGAAGGTCCGGATGTTCGCGCCGGCAGCCTGCGCACGCGCGATGGCCGCGACCAGTGCCGCCTCGCTGTCCACTTCCCAGCCGAGATGGTTGAGGCCAGGCCTGCGGCCCCGGTAGCTCGATGGCTGGACGTAGCCGTCCCGTCCGCGGCGCGCGCCATCGGAGCACTCGATCAGTCCGATGTCGTGGTGGGTGCTGCCGTTGGAATGGAAGGCAGCACTGATCGCCGGCTCGCGACGGATGAGCTCCACGCCCGCGACATCAGAGTAGAAGCGTGCAGAGGCTTCCAGGTCGGACGCGAACAGGTTCGCATGGCCGAGCCGCCTCGGATTGAACCCCGCGCGTTCCATGGCTCCCCCGCTCCCGGCGTGTTGTGGAAGGGCATTCTGGATCCTGCAGACAGGATGGGTCAAGCGCGCGCCGATGACGTCGCCATCCGGTATCTGTAGATTCCGGGTTGCAGAGAGTCGATCCCCGTTTGGCCCGGCTCTTGCTTCCAACCCGATGTCCATCTGTCCTGAACGTACCGAGGAAGAATCGTGACCAACGCTCTCTCCGCTCTTTCCATTTTCGCTGCGCGCCCGCGCGCCTCGCACGTCCTCCCGCTCGCTGCAGCGATCCTGACTGTCGTGCTGCAGGGCCTTCCCGTCGCCGAGGTCCATGCCCAATCCTGGCCCGAGAAGCCGATGCGCATCATCGTGCCCTGGGCGCCCGGGGGCAGCACCGACATCGTCGGTCGCCTGCTCGCCTCCGACCTGTCGAAGCGCTTCGGCCAGAACGTGGTCATCGAGAACCGTGCGGGTGCGGGCTCCATCATCGGCCTCGAGTTCGCCTCGGCGGCCGCGCCCGATGGCTACACCTGGATGCTCACCTCCACCGGCTATGGCTTCATCATCCAGAAGGCCAAGGTCGACCTGGTCAACAGCTTCGCACCGGTGGCGATGATCGGCACCAGCGACAGCGCACTGGTCGTGCACCCGAGCTTCCCCGCCAGCAACGTGAAGGAACTGATCGCGCTTGCGCTCAAGCGCCCGAACGAGATCAACTTCGCCTCCTCGGGCATCGGCGGCTTCCCGCACCTGAACACCGAACTGTTCATGCTGCTGTCGAAGACGCGCATGACGCATGTGCCGTTCAAGGGCGGCGGCCCGGCGCTGGCCGACAACGTCGCCGGCAACTCGCAGCTGCAGATCGGCTCGCTGCCCGGTGCGTTGCCGTTCATCAAGAGCGGACGGCTGCGCCTGATCGCGATGGGCGGGCCGAAGCGCAACCCGGCCTTCCCCGGCGTGCCCACCATCAACGAGTCGGGCCTGCCGGGCTACGAGTCGCAGATCTGGTTCGGCCTGTTCGCGCCGCGTGCAACGCCAGCGAACATCATCGGGCAGATGCATGGTGCGATCAACGCGCTGCTCGAGATGCCCGACATGGTGCGCCGTCTCGACGAGCAGGGCGTGGTGACGTCGCGCCGAACCACCGCCGAGTTCGCGAAGCTGATGGAAGTCGAGACCGCGAAGTGGGCCAAGGTGATCAAGGCGGGGAATGTCGTCGGCGAGTGACCTGTACGGACGGAACGCTCCTGAACGGGCGCGGCTGGCTGAGCGTGCCTACTCCCGAGGCCTGAAAATGAACGTGAGAACCGGGGCCGCAGGTGCGATCGGTATCGCTGCCGCTGCGGCATCGAAGCCCGACGGCTACACGCTGCTGGTGACGATCTCGTCGTTCAGCACGGTGCCCGAGGTCGACGCCCTGTTCAAGCGGCCACAGGCCTTTACCCGCGAGCAGTTCATCCCGATCGCGCGGTTGACCGCCGATCCGCCGCTGCTGGTGGCCAACCCGGCGGCGCAGTGGCGATCGGTGAAGGAACTGGTCGCCGCCGCACGCAAGCGGCCGTGCGAGGTACGTCCGAACCGATCGTGCGCCAGTTGCGCGATGCAGTGCGCCAGGTGGTCACCGGCGAGGAATACCGGTCGGCGATGTCCAGGGTGCTGACGCCGGTGGCCTTCCAGGATTCGCCGGAGTTCCAGAAGTTCCTCGAGGTGGATGCGAGACGGGTGAGCGAGGCAATCCGGACGATGCGCAAGCCGGCGGAGTAGGCGCCCTCCGTCGCCTAGCTTTCTGCCCCGGTACGCACGATCAACGGCCGTGCGTTGCCGCGCAGTATCTGTTCGATGCCGGTTTCGTCGAGTCCCGAGGCGCGCACGTTGGCCACCCCGCGGGCCATCTCGAATGACGGATAGTCGCTGCCGAATACCAGCCGGTCGGTGCCGAGTACCTCTGCCGCCAAGCGTATCGCCCTCGGATCGCCGGATGCGGTCTCGTAGTGGAAGCGGCGCAGCGCTTCCACTGGTGGCGGCATCGCGACGCTGCGGTCGCCCGCGTGGACCCGGCGCCAGTACTCTTCCAGCCGCTCGGTGAGGAAGGGCAGCACACCGCCGAGGTTGGCCAGGATTACGCGCAGCCGCGGGCGGCTGTCCAGCGCGCCGCCGTAGAGCAGGCGCAAGGCCGCGACGCTGATGTCGGTCTGGAAGCCGAACGAGCCGGTCAGCCAGCCATGCGGCGCGAGGACGCTGTCCAGGCTCGACGGATGGTTGGGCAGCAGCAGCAGCGTCACGCCGAGCGACTCGACGCGATCGAGGAACGGTGCAACAGACGGATGGTCGACGAACACGCCACCGGTCTGCACCGAAATGCCGACCCCACAGTGGCCAAGCCGAAGCACCGCATGTTCGAGCGCCTCGATGGCCGACCCGATGTCGCGCATCGGCACTGACGCGAACGGTACGAACCGTGTCGGGTGCTTCGCGGAGAGCCCAGACAGTTCCTCGTTCGCCGCGCGCGCGACCTCGCGACCCTCGCCGATCTCGAGCGCATCGATGCCGCTGACGTTCTGCAGCCGCAGGATCTGCGTATCGATGCCAGCGGCGTCCATCATCGCCAGCCGCTCTGCGATGTCGTTCTGTTCCGGCCTCAGCGGACGGCCGACGCCAGGCGCCGACCAGACGATCTCGCGCCCGTCGACGGCTTCGATTCGCGGGTAGGACGTGCGCTGCCTCAACCGGTCGAGGAATGCGAGCGGCTGATAGTAGGCATGAAAATCGAT
>CAMDXD010000228.1 GCA_945877995.1 Bordetella parapertussis | reverse complement strand
CGCAGGTTCATCGGCACCATTGCGAACTGCAGCGTCGCGCCGCCCTGCAGGAAGAGAACCCGGTAGCCCGACGGGATACCCATCAGCGAACGCAGCCCCGCCTCGGCACGCGCGGCGATCTCGATAAACTCGTCGCTGCGATGGCTCATCTCCATCACCGACAGCCCGCGCCCGCCCCAGCTCAGCATCTCGGAGGCTGCGCGCTCGAGCACCGGCTCGGGCATCACCCCGGGACCGGCGCTGAAGTTCAACACGAGCTTCATGCCGAAGGCGCGCCGCCACTGGCCGCGCCGTCGTCGCCAGCTGGCGGGTTGCCGTCGGCAGCGTCTCCGGCAGGCGCCTGGGCCCCGGCCGCGTCTGCTCCAGCCGCGTCCGGCCCGCCGCTGCCGTTGGCAGCCTCGTCGTCGCTATCGACGACCGTCTCGAGCCCGGCCAGCTTCTCGCCTTCGTCGAGCGCGATCAGCGTCACGCCCTGGGTCGACCGGCCCATCTCGCGCACCTCGGAGACCCGGGTGCGGATCAGCACCCCGCCCGTGGTGATCAGGATGATCTGGTCGGTTGGCGCGACCAGCCGGGCCGCCACCACCTTGCCGTTGCGCTCGCTCGGCTGGATCGAGATCATGCCCTGCGTGCCGCGACCGTGGCGCGTGTATTCGATCACCGGCGTGCGCTTGCCAAAGCCGTTCTCGGTGGCGATCAGCACCGACTGTCCGTTCGCCTCGTCGGCCACCAGCAGCGAGATCACGCGCTGGTCCTCGGGCAGGCGCATGCCGCGTACGCCGCGCGCCGTGCGCCCCATCGGCCGCACGTCGCGCTCGTCGAAGCGCACCGCCTTCGCGCCTTCGGAGAACAGCATCACGTCCTGCGTGCCGGAGGTGAGCGCGACGCCCACCAGGTAGTCTTCCGGATCGAGTTCGATCGCGATGATCCCCGATGCACGCGGGCGCGAGAACTCCGACAGCGGCGTCTTCTTCACGGTGCCGTCGGCAGTCGCCATGATCACGAAGCGGTGGTCGTCGAAGGCCTTCACCGCGAGGATCGCGTTGATCTTCTCGCCCTCGGCCAGCGGCAGCAGGTTGACGATCGGCTTGCCGCGGCTCTGGCGGCCGCCCTGCGGCACGTTGTAGACCTTGATCCAGTACACCCGGCCACGGCTGGAGAAGCACAGGATGTAATCGTGGGTGTGGGCGACGAACATCTTCTCGATGAAATCGTCATCCTTGGTGCCGGTGGCCTGCCGGCCGCGGCCACCGCGCCGCTGCGCCTGGTAATCGGCAACCGGCTGCGCCTTCATGTAGCCGCCGTGCGAAAGCGTGACCACGACGTCTTCTGGCGTGATCAGGTCTTCCATGTTGACGTCTTCGGCGTTCTGCACGATCTCGCTGCGCCGGTCGTCGCCGAACTGGTCGCGGATCGCGGTCAGTTCGTCGGAGATGATACGGGTGACCCGCTCCGGCCGCGCGAGGATGTCGAGCAGGTCGGCGATGCGTGCCATCACCTCGTGGTATTCGCCGGTGATCTTGTCCTGCTCGAGCGCGGTCAGGCGCTGCAGGCGCATGTCGAGGATCGCCTGGGCCTGCACCTCGGACAGCCGATAGCCCTGAGCCTGCAGACCCAAAGCGGCATCCAGGCCGTCCGGACGCGAGATGGCGGTGCCACCGCCGGCGCCCTGCATCGCGCGGTTGAGCATCTCTTCCACCACCGGCGAACGCCAGGCGCGGCCCATCAGCGCCGCGCGCGCCTCGGCCGGCGATGCAGCCGCCTTGATCAGCGCGATCACTTCGTCGATGTTGGACATGGCCACAGCCAGGCCCTCGAGCACGTGGCCGCGTTCGCGCGCACGCTTCAGGTCATAGACGGTGCGCCGCACGACAACCTCGCGTCGGTGGCGCAGGAAGGCGTCGAGCATCTGCCGCACGTTCAGCAGGCGTGGCTGGCCGTCCATCAGGGCGACCATGTTCACGCCGAAGCTGTCCTGCAGCTGCGTCTCCTTGTACAGGTGGTTGAGCACCACCTCGGGAACCTCGCCACGCTTGAGTTCGATCACCGCGCGCATGCCCGACTTGTCGGACTCGTCGCGGATCTCGGAGATGCCCTCGAGGCGCTTCTCGCGCACCAGTTCGCCCACGCGCACCAACAGGTGTGCCTTGTTGACCTGGTAGGGCAGCTCATCGATGACGATCGCCTGGCGCTGGCCGCGGTCGATGTCCTCGAAGTGCGTACGGCCACGGATCACCACCCGGCCCCGGCCCGTACGGTAGGCGTCGCGGATGCCCGACACGCCGTACAGGATGCCCCCCGTCGGGAAGTCGGGCGCTGGCAGGTGCTCCATCAGCCCGTCGATGTCGATCTCGGGGTTCTCGAGCAGCGCGAGACAGGCGGCGACGACCTCTCGCAGGTTGTGCGGGGGAATGTTGGTGGCCATGCCTACCGCGATGCCCGACGAACCGTTCACCAGCAGGTTGGGCACCTTGGCCGGGAGGATCAGCGGTTCGCGCTCCGAACCGTCGTAGTTCGGCCCGAAATCGACGGTCTCCTTGTCGATGTCGGCGAGCAGTTCGTGGGCGATCCGCGACATGCGGATTTCGGTGTAGCGCATGGCCGCCGCGTTGTCGCCGTCCACCGACCCGAAATTGCCCTGACCGTCGACCAGCGGATAGCGCAGCGAGAATGGCTGGGCCATGCGCACGATCGTGTCGTAGACCGCGGAATCACCGTGCGGGTGGTACTTGCCGATCACGTCACCGACGATACGGGCAGACTTCTTGTAAGCACGGTTCCAGTCGTTCGACAGTTCGTGCCTCGCGTAGAGCACCCGGCGATGCACGGGCTTGAGCCCGTCGCGCACGTCGGGCAGCGCTCGACCGACGATGACACTCATCGCGTAGTCGAGGTACGACCGGCGCATCTCCTCTTCGAGACTGACGGGTACTGTTTCCTTGGCGAATTGATCCATCTATGGCCGGTCGATGAGCGTGGATGTGGACAAAGCCGTGCATTCTAGCATCCGGGCAGACCGTGCCCGCCCTTGCCCCCTCCCGCGCGGCCGCATCGACAGGGGCGTCCGGACACGGACCCGCACCGCAACCACAGCAATCCGAGAATACGTGTTGCGTTGGCGCCACAAATCTCCCTACAATCCGCCAGCTTTCTGGGGTTTATGTGGAAAGCCAGCTATCTTTGGCTCTCAAGGACCCTCAGTCCGCGTGTTAGACTCAGATCGTTGAATTCAGTTGCCGGATTTGTTGTTGCCGGGTCGCGACACTTCGGCAGAATCCCTCGCCGTTTCGGAAATACTTCGCCTCGTAAGAATAAGGAGGAAGTCGTGGAGCATAGTGAAGTGATCAGAATCGAATCCTCAGCGGTCTGAACCTTTCCGCCGCCGCACTGATGATGACCGCCGGCCTTGCATCGGCCCAGGTCGATCGAGGCGCGTATCTCATCACCACTACCGGCGAAGCGGTTCGCGCGGCTGGCTATGGTGTCTGCGTCCGTAGCAATAACTGGACGCCGGCACAGGCTACCGAGCAGTGCGATCCCGATCTGCTGCCGCGGAAAGCACCGGCAGCGGCACCGGCAGCGAGATCCGCACCGCCGCCCGTTCCGGTCATGAAGCCAGCGCCCGAGATGAAGCCTGCGCCCAAGCCCGTCAAGCCGGGTACGACGCCCTTCTCCGAGCGTGTCGACGTGCCGTTCGAGTTCGCGAAAGCCGACCTGACCGCCGATGGCCGCACGGCACTCGACGAGCTCTTCAAGCAACTGAAGAAGGGTCCGGTCACGATGAACGTCGTGATCGTCACCGGCCACACCGACAAGATCGGCAGCGCGGCGTACAACAAGAAACTGTCCGAAGCGCGTGCTCAGGTCGTTCGTGACTACCTCGTCAACACCGGTGGTCTCGATTCGAAGCTGATCTTCTGGGAAGGTGTCGGCCCCCGTCAGCCGGTGAACGTCACCAAGTTCTGCGATGCGAAGATGAACCGCAAGCAGCTGATCGACTGCCTGGCACCGAACCGCCGTACCACGGTTGAAGTGACCGGCACGCGTCCGAAGCCGGCACCGAAGCCCGCCGCTGCCAAGCCGGCTGCGAAGCCTGCCGCAAAGATGTAAGAAGTAACGCTTCAAAGAAAAGCCCTGCACTCCGGTGCAGGGCTTTTTGCATTCTGGAGGGTCTCGGTCCAGACTCGGCACAGGTTGCGCACCAGAGACAAACCCCGGCACGGCGTATTGAGGCCGGGATCGGCTAAGCTCCTGCTGCCATGGCCCAGCCGACGACCGACTTTCCCGTACCCACCCGGCCCTACATGCCCGGTGCCTCCGATGCCGCCGACATGAGCCGGGAGAGTCCCGCTCCGGGGCTCTCTTTCGACCTCGCGATCGACGCGGGCATCGTCATACCGGTGCGTCCTGCGCGCACGGTACTGCGCGACCACACCGTGCTGGTGCGCAACGGGCAGATCGAGGCTGTCCTGCCGACGGCTGCGACGCTGGACCTCGACGTGCGCGAGCGCGTGAGCCTGCCCGACCACCTGCTGATGCCGGGTCTGGTGAACCTGCATACGCATGCCGCAATGACCCTGATGCGCGGCCTGTCAGACGACCTGCCGCTGATGCGCTGGCTGCAGGAACACATCTGGCCGGCCGAGGCGAAGTTCGTGTCCGACCCGTTTGTCGAGACCGGCACTCGCCTCGCCTGCGCCGAGATGCTGCGTGGCGGCATCACCTGCTTCAACGACATGTACTTCTTCCCCGAAGCGGCAGCACGCGCCGTACTGCAGGCCGGGATGCGCGCCAGCCTGGGGATGATCGCGATCGAGTTCCCGACCGCCTATGCAACCGATGCGCAGGACTACCTGGCACGCGGCATCGCCACCCGCGACGCGCTGCGCGGCGAGCCGCTGCTGTCGTTCTGCTTCGCGCCGCATGCGCCCTACACCGTCAGCGACGACACCTTCGCGCGCATCCGCACCTATGCCCAGCAACTCGATACGCCAGTGCATGTCCACCTGCATGAAACCCAGCGGGAGATTGCCGACAGCCAGGCTGCATACGGTATGCGGCCGATCGAGCGGCTGGACCGCCTGGGCCTGATCGGTGCCGAGACGATCGCCGTGCATGCCGTCCATCTCGACGAGCGCGATATCGAGACGCTGGCCCGCCGCGGTGCGCACGTCGCGCACTGCCCTTCCTCGAACCTCAAGCTGGCCAGCGGCTTCGCACCGATCGCCCGGCTGGCGGCCGCCGGCGTGAATGTCGGCCTGGGCACCGACAGCGCGGCGAGCAACAACCGGCTCGACCTGTTCGCCGAACTGCGCCTTGCCTCGCTGCTGGGTAAGGCAGTCAGCGGCGAGGCCGATGCGGTTCCCGCCTTTGCGGCGATCGAGATGGCCACGATCGGCGGCGCCCGCGCGCTCGGGCTGGACGGCCGGATCGGTTCACTGGAGCCGGGCAAGGCAGCCGATATCATTGCCCTGGACATGTCCGCGATCGAACTGCAACCCTGCTACGACCCGGTGTCGCAACTCGCCTATGTGGCCGGACGCGAACAGGTCACGGATGCCTGGGTTGCCGGCCGGCGCTGCCTGCACGACCGCCGGCTCACGACGATCGACACGGCTGCGCTGTCCCTGGAGGTCGCCGAATGGCGCCACCGTCTGGCCGCACATACGCACGGGCGCAGCTGAGCCCCGGCTGCCGATGACCGACTTCGTTGCAGCATCCGCCCCCCTTCACCCCGCCCGAGGCAGACTGATGACCACCCTCAATTCCGATCCGGCAGAACTGGCCAAGTTCAATGAACTGGCCCATCGCTGGTGGGACCCGACCAGCGAGTTCAAGCCGCTGCACGAGATCAACCCGCTGCGCCTGGACCATATCGACCGGATCGCCGGGCTGGCAGGCAAGCAGGTGCTGGACGTAGGCTGCGGTGGCGGCATCCTGTCCGAATCGATGGCTGCGCGCGGCGCGCATGTGACCGGCATCGACCTGGGCGAGAAGCCGCTCAGCGTCGCGAAGCTGCATCTGCTGGAGAGCGGTCTGACCGTCGACTACCGCGCCGTTGCCGCCGAGGCCCTGGCCGAAGCGCAGCCGGCGAGCTTCGATGTCGTTGCCTGCATGGAAATGCTGGAACACGTACCCGACCCGGCGCGCACCGTCGCGGCCTGCGCGACGCTCGCGAAACCCGGTGCCCACCTGTTCTTTTCGACGCTCAACCGCAATCCCAAGTCGTTCCTGTTCGCCATCATCGGCGCGGAGTACGTGCTCAAGCTGCTGCCCAGGGGCACGCACGACTACGCGAAATTCATCACCCCGTCCGAACTGGCACGCATGTGCCGCCAGTGCGGCCTCGAGCCGGCCGGCGTGACCGGCATGACGTACAACCCGTTCACCAAGGTGTACCGCCTGGGCAGCGACGCGACGGTGAACTACAGCATCCACGCACGGAAGCCGTCTTGAGCGCGCCGTCGATGCCGTCGATGCCGCAGATACCGTCGACGCAGGCGGTCGACTGCGTGCTGTTTGACCTGGACGGCACGCTCGCCGATACCGCCCCCGACCTGGCGTACGCATTGAACCTGCTGCGCGCGGAACGCGGCCTCGATCCGGTGCCACTCGCCACGCTGCGCGCCCATGTCTCGCATGGCGCCCGCGGCATGCTCGAGGCCGGCCTCGGCCTTCTGCCGGATGCCGCGGATTTCATCGTCC